>JAFYLI010000013.1 GCA_017537165.1 Oscillospiraceae bacterium
ACCTTTGACGGTATCTCCACCTTCTACTCCCTGCCCATCGAAGGCCTCGAGGCTTATCGCAGCGGCATGGACAGCCGCATGAACCTCATCCTTGCTGCAGGTGCTGACGGCTATGTTGCTACCGATTACTTCACCGAGGATCAGTACAACGCTTTCTGGACTGCTTTCTGGGCAGCCGGCGACAAGTTCGCTCAGGAAATCGTTGACTACTGCACCGCTGCCGGTTACGGCGACGATGTAGAAGACGTTTGCTTCGAAGCTTCCGCTTGGGGCTACGATCTTGCTGAAGGCTCCACTGTTACCGATTTCTTCGCTGCTATCGTTGACAACTTCGGTTTCAACCTCGGCGATGACGGCATCAACTACGAGTCTGCCGGCACTTCCATCTCCACTTACATTGCTAACGAGCTCGGCGACGCTGCTGGCGAGTTCCAGGCTGGTGTTCAGACCGGCGAATCCGCTCCCAACGTTACCGGTATCCAGAAGACCGGCGAGAACAGCCTCCGCGTTGTCCTCACCGAGATCAATGCTAACGCCATCTACCAGATGGGCCTCACCGTCTGCCCCCTCCACTACTACGGCGAAACCTCTCTCTATGACTATGAGAACAACATGTTCGGTTTCGTAAAGGGCGACCTGAGCGACGTTAAGTCCGTTACCTCCAAGCCCCTCGGCGCTGGCCCCTATGTTTTCGAGAGCTATGAGAATGGTGTTGTAACCCTCGCCGCTAACGAGAATTACTACAAGGGCTGCCCCAAGATCGAGTACATCCTCTACAAGGAAGGCCAGGATGCTGATAAGGTTCCCGGCGTTGTAGCAGGCACCATCGATATCACCGATCCTTCTTACTCCACCGAAACCGCAAACCAGATCATGGAAGCTAACGGCGGCACCGTTACCGGCGACGTCATCTCCACCTCCATGGTTGCTAACCTCGGTTACGGCTACGTTGGCTTCGCTGCCAAGAACGTCAATGTTGACGGCGACGGCGGCTCCGAGGCTTCCAAGAACTTCCGTAAGGCTATCGCTACCGTTATCTCCGTATACCGTGATGTAGCTGTTGACTCTTACTATGGCGAGTTCGCAAACGTTATCAACTATCCCATCTCCGATACCTCCTGGGCTGCTCCCCGTGTAACTGACGAGGGCTACCAGATTGCTTTCTCCACCGACGTAAACGGCGATCCCATCTACACCGAAGGCATGACCGCTGAAGAGAAGTACGAAGCTGCTAAGGTTGCTGCTCTCGGCTTCTTCGAGGCTGCAGGCTTCACCGTCGCTGACGGCAAGGTCGTTGACGGCCCCAAGATGGACGTTGAATGCATGGTTGGCGGCGGCGGTACCGGTGACCACCCCACCTTCATGGCTCTGACCCTTGCTGCTGAAGCACTCAAGGAAATCGGCTTCAACTTCATCGTAACCGATATGGCTAACTTCTCCGAGATGACCAACGCTGTCAACTCCGGTACTGCTGAAATGTTCGCAATGGCATGGTCTGCAACTGTTGACCCCGACATGTATCAGATCTACCACTCCAACGGCGGTTCCAACGAGAAGAGCTACTGGATCAAGGATGCTGACCTCGACGACCTCATCATGCTCGCTCGTCAGTCCACCGACCAGACCTACCGCAAGACCCTCTACAAGGAGTGCCTTGACATCGTTGCTGACTGGGCAGTTGAGATCCCCGTATATCAGCGCCAGAACTGCATCATCTTCTCCACCGAGCGTGTCAACATGGCTACCGTTACCCCCGACATCACCACCTTCTGGGGCTGGGCCAACGACATCGAGCTCCTGGAGATGAACTAAGTCTATAAGACTTATTCACTTCGAGCTTATTAAAGCTTAAATAGCACTTTTTTCGATTGCCAAGGGGCAAAAAATGCCCCTTGGCAATCCCCGCGCAAAAACAGAAATACTAAAACCACTTAAAACCCGAAAATGAGCAGCTTTATCTGCATATGAGACGGCCGATTCGGCTGTTTCGGGTTGCTCAGTTGTTAATTTCACACACAGAGCAAGCTTTGAATGTTAATTAGTTCGGAGCGGCTGCCTGATATGCAGAGGTTGTTTATATATATCCCAAAAGCGATATCCCCTTTTATTTACGAATAACAAAAAGGCGAAATGCCTGAAGCGGTGAAGAATCCCTGAAGATCCGCAAGAAAAACGGAGGGATCCTATAAATGTATAAATATATAATTAAAAGACTTATCCTCTCAGTAATCATACTGTTTTTCGTCGTATTCATAATATACGCCGTTTTGCGCTGCCTGCCTGCTTCCTATGTTGAAACCATGGCAATGCAGCTGAGCCAGGCCCCCGGCTCCAAGCCCTATGAGGAATGGCTCGTACAGCTGAACGCTCAGTACGGTCTGGATATCGGTATCGTACCCGGCTTCTTTGTTCAGCTGAAAAACCTTGTAACCTTTAACTTTGGCGATAGCTGGAAGTACACTGTTCCCGTTCTTGAAAAGTTCAACAGCGTTATCTGGGTCAGCTTCGTCATGGGCTGCATCGCTCTTGTTTTGGAGCTTATCATCGCCATCCCCCTTGGCGTTATCGCTGCAACCAAGCAGTACAGTAAGACCGACTATGCCATTACGGCCATAGCCCTCACCGGTATATCTCTGCCCACCTTCTTCCTTGCAACCTTCCTGAAGCTTATCTTCTCTGTTAAGCTGGGCTGGTTCGACCTCTTCGGTCTGGTTGGACGAGATCACCAGAGCCTCACTGCCATGGGTCAGTTCCTTGACAAGGCAAACCACCTTGTTCTGCCCATCGTAACTCTGGTTATCATCTCCATCGGTGGTCTCATGCGTTATACCCGTACCAACATGCTGGAAGTTCTCAACGCCGACTATATCCGCACTGCCCGTGCCAAGGGTCTCAGCGAGAACAAGGTTATTTATAACCATGCTTTCCGCAACACCCTCATTCCCCTGGTAACCATCGTTGGCGGCTCTCTGCCCGGCCTTTTCTCCGGCGCACTGATCACCGAGACCCTCTTCGCCATCCCCGGCATTGGTTATGCTTCCTACTATGCAATGGTAGCAGGTGACATTCCCTTCTCCATGTTCTACCTCAGCTTCCTTGCAATTCTCACCTTGGCCGGTAACCTCATCACCGACCTTCTCTACGGCGTGGTCGATCCCCGCGTACGTTACTCTTAAGAAAGGAGAGATATATAATGAGCGAAAAAGAAATAAACACTTCCGCAGTCTCTCCCGAAGAAGAGCAGCTTTCTCTTAACGATGACCGCCGCGTAAAGAGCCTTTCTCCCGGCGCACTTGTTGCAAAGCGTTTCTTCCGTAACCGTCTGGCCGTTGTGGGTCTTGTTATCCTTGCCGTTATGTTCATCTTCTCTTATATCGGCGGCTGGATCATGCCCTATGGTCAGGAGCAGGTATTCTTCACCGAAGAATATCAGATGAAGGAATATGCAGGCGCAACCGAGAATAACGAATACCGTTATATCTCTGCCGAAGGTCAGGACTTCGGCGCCGTTCTGCAGGCAAAGTTCACCCTTGCCGCTTCCAAGAAGGCCGATACCTTTGATAACAAGGACCTCGTCTACACCGTAACCGAGCTTGGACCTGAGCTTTACACCGTTTCTCAGGGCGAAACCGTTATCGGTCTTGCCTATAAGGACATCATCAACCCCTTTGACCAGAATGCAAAGTTCTCCTTCAATTTCACCGTAGCAGCCCTTGAGGCCTACGTAAACGAGGAGAGCAGCTTCACCGCCGATGGCGTTAACTACACCATCGATGACAATGCCACCATCGCATCTCCCGATGGCGAGATTGCCTATGTCAGCCGCGTTATCGTTCAGAGCAAGGTTGCAGGCACCACCATCAGCCGCGAGCTGAAGGAGCTTGTTTCTCAGAATATCGAAGATGGCATCACCGCGTTCACCTATACCGGTGCTGATGGCGTTGAGCATGAGTATACCATGGAGTATAACCCTGCCGATAAGATCTGGTCCATCAAGGAAGCCACCGCTACCCGCGTATTCGATATGTACTCCAGCCCCAGCTCCGAGCATCCGCTGGGTACCGATAAGAACGGTATGGATATGCTCACCCGCCTTATGTATGGTGGCCGCGTATCTCTCCGCATCGGCTTCATCGTTGTTTTCATCTCCGCATTCCTGGGCGTTATCCTGGGCGGTGTATCCGGCTACTTCGGCAAGTGGGTAGACCAGCTCATCATGCGTATAGTTGATATCTTCTACTGCATCCCCTCCACTCCTCTGCTCATCATCCTTGGTGCAGCCATGGACGGTATGCGAGTGGATCCCCAGATTCGAATGCTCTACCTGATGCTTATTCTGGGCTTCCTCGGCTGGCCCGGCATTGCCCGTCTCGTCCGTGGTCAGATCCTCTCTCTCCGTGAGCAGGAGTTCATGACCGCCACCGAGTCCAGCGGTCTTTCCATCCCCCGCCGTATCTTCAAGCACCTCATCCCCAACGTTATTCCCCAGCTCATCGTCACCTGCACCATGAGCCTCGGTTCCAC
>JAFYLI010000107.1 GCA_017537165.1 Oscillospiraceae bacterium
ATCGTGCAGACCGGCATAGCTATCGGCAGCACCTACTGTAACGGTAACATCTTCTTTGTACCAATGTGCGTCATTAGGCTGCTTATTGGTACTGATCGTTACAGTGGGAGCATCGTCGTCAACAACCACGGTTTTGTCAATAGACACATTGCTGCTCTGGTTGTTGGCACCGTATACAATACTATCCTCTGCGCGCATGGTTACAGTGCCTCTGAAATCGGGAGCAATATCGAACTGAGCTATCCAGATTCCGTTTTCACCGGTTAGCTGTTTTGCTTCCACTTCCTTTTCATTACCCAGCTTGTAGAAGAACTTACTCAAATTCGAACCGTTTGTTCTCGTTGCGCTGTTCTTGGTACTGATCTGAACGGATACGGTTACCTTCTTATTAAAGAACAGACCGAAAGTCAAGCCGCTGAATACACGGTTAAACGCATTGCCGCCGTCCAAATAGCTGATATTATCCACGGTAAACGAGGGTGCGGTTGCGTCATATCTATAGGTGATATTCTTGACCTCTGCGGTTCCATAGGGTATGCTTCCGCCCACCACGTTAGTGGTGTTTGCTTTTACGGTATAAACAGTGCCGTCAGTATCTACTTTGGGCAGAGCATAGGTAGCGGTAACGACCCAGTTACCCACTTCGGACTTGTTTATTGTCAAAGTGGCGCTGCCTTCGCTGCACTCAATACTACCGTCTGCTTTAAGTGTCGCAACGGTCTTAGTTCCCTTAAGAATTTCAATATTCATGAAGGGAGCAAGGGATTTTACGTCGATGTGCAGAGTAACCTGCTGATTGGTAAAAAATTCGCCATTGTATTCGGTTTCCCCTGTATCCCCTACCTTGGGCACAACGGTAAGCGTAGGATTACCGTCATCTACGAGCACGGTGTATTCCTGCGTGGTAACGTTGCCTTCTGCTTCACCAATACCGGCTTCGTCCCATGCACCAATACCTGCTTCGTCCCATACCTGCACTTTCACTACATGAACGCCATTTTCCAAGGCAATCTCGAACTCGGTATCCTTTCCGTTGTTCTTCACCTGAGTCCAAGAAATTCCGTTATCGATGGAATAGCGGGCATGAATGGGCGCACCTGTATCCTGCTTAAAGGAAACGCTGAGGGTCTGATCCTTATACCAGGTATTGGGGTCGGGTTTTACCTCTTCTTCCTTAGAGTCCTTGATAGTAACAGTTGCGGCGGTGGGCTTTGTCTTATCGATCTTTACAGTATAAATATCGGTAGGCTTGCTGTACATTCCGGATTTGGAAACTGCACGGAAGCGGAAATAGCGTACAGCGGTGTTTTCGCCATCAACAACCATCTTTACGACTTTGCCATCCGCTGTCTGCACAAGCTGCACATCGGAAGCTGCATTAACACTCTTCCATTCAGCACTGTTCAACTTAGCCTCAGCCAGATCGTTTGCATTATCACTGACCAAATACTCGTAATGATCAAGACCGGCCTTGGTATTGTTTCCACCGGACAAGGTGAAGACAACATTGCTGTTGATCCAATCGCCGCTGTTATAAGTGGTATCAGTATTTTCGAGCGTTACAGCGGGAGTGGGATGTTCAGGCTTTACGCCATCTACTATTACCAAATTGGTGCCAATAGTGGTGCTGTTGCCCGCCTTATCGGTAACGCGAACATAGATTACACCGCGATAACCGCCATCATTAATATTTTCGATATAGCTGTTATCGGTGTAGCCCTTCCAAGTTGTAAGCTTGAGCGCCTCATCGATATTTACCTCTTTATGCTCAGACAGCACATACTCAACGGACTTCTCGCCGCTGATATTGGCATTGTAGCTAATGGTCAGCTTAAGTCTCTCCTTGAAGAACAGACCACCGGTAACCTTTTCAAGAAGGTCACGCGAATTACCGTTATTCACCTCGGTACCGGTAACAGTAATGTTCGTAGGTGCTGTTGTATCGAAGTTGATAACGATGGGCTTTTCGATTACATATGCTCTTCCCAGCTCATCAACTACGCGGAAGCGTACGTAGACGTTCTTTTGGTCATGATCAGCAGCAGCGGACACTTTAAGGGAGTTTTCCTTGCTGGCGACATTTTCCCAAGATACCTTGTTCCAGTCGCTCTCTCCGTCGTTTACAGGCTGCCATGCAACGTCCTTCCATTCCTCTGTGCCGGGAACAGCGCTGCCGTTAGCAAGGGCCAGCAGCTGATATTCCAGTCGCTCCTTGGCACCTGCATAATCCTGCGCATCGTCAACAATAGTGTTATTTGTACCAAGGGTCTTATTGAACGTAACATTGATAGTTTGGTCTCCGTTGTACCACTTTTCGGCAACATAATCACCAGCATTGGTAATATTCGCAGCCGTGGGCGGGAGCTTATCGATCTTCGTTACGTTGACGGAGCTGTCCTCTACCACGGTCTTATTATCTGCTCTGTCAACTACGGTTACTACATACTGACCGTTGACATCAGCGGTAAACTTCCATGTTCCATCCTGATTGTAGGTAACCTTATATGGCTGGTTTCCACGAGTAACGGTAACTGCCTTGGAATCTACACCGGCAGTGGGATCCTTGACCGTAATGGTCATATCAACGCTGTCTGCAATCCAAGTGTCGGGATTACCTTCAACAGTTACCTCGGGGTTCACTGTATCCATGTGGATGGTGCCGGTATGGAAAATATAAACGTTGCCTGCATTATCGGTTACACGGATAAAGATAACAAACTTCTTGTTTACCCAATTCGTTCCCAGGTCAGCAAGGAGAGCATTGTTGCCTTCTGCAGACGTCCAGAAGCCGTTATCAATATAAACTACACCGGTTTCGGACGTCCACTTGCCGTTGTCATAGGTTCCGCCGGCCTCTACGATCTGATATGCAGCCTTATTGTCTGCAGTCTGGCTGATATCGGCCTTGTAGCTGATCTGTACAGCGTTGTATACTACGCCGTTACCGTAAGCCTTCATGTATACGGGCGCATTGGTATCATTCGATACCAAGCTATCGCTGCCGTTTATAGACAGAGTTCCATCGGTGGGTATGCTCTTATCCACCATGATGCAGATTTTGCGCACGGTCTCGTTGCCGGACTGGTCCTCTGCGGTAACGGTAACGGTATAAACACCGTCGTTGGTAAAGGTCAGTGTCATGGGGTTCATGGCACCGGGGCCTGCGCCTTCAAGCGGAGCCTTATCTGTTGAATATTTCTCATCGTAAAGGACACCGCTCGGGTCAGACTTTACTTCATTGCCAACCTTTTCATTGCCAACCTTATAGCTCAAGCCGCCGGTTGTATTGGTGGCCTTAATCTCGTAGCTAACCTTTGCAAGGGTGTTCATTTCGGACACGATATCGGATGCCGTCACGGTCAGCGTTGCATCCGCATTCAGCCAATTGGTGGTTACGATGCTATTATCATCACTAACATCGGCGTTAACGGTCCATCCGGCTGCAGCATTATGAACCGCACCCGGAGCTTCGGCCTTAAGCATCAGTGTGGGCGCTGTTGCGTCGGCCACCAGGCCATAGGTCATCCAGGCTTTGCTTTCGTTATCCGCCAAGTCTTTTGCCTTGACGTAAACGATACCACGGAAGTCTTTTTCGAATGTGAAGCTGCTCTGATCATTAGAAATTCTTATCCATTCCGCATTTTCGGGAACAACGGGAATGTCTACGCCGGTTGTCTGTTCGGCCAGATAGTACCAAAGATCCTTTCTGTCGCTGATGTTGTAATTTACATCAGCCGTTACTGTAACATGCTTGAAGAACAGACCAAAGGTAAGCTTTTCCAGTGCTGTAGTCGGCTTGATGCTCTTCTTGTCTACCTGGATATCCACCAAAGTGGGCGCAGAGGTATCAAGCTTAATGGTCCATACATGCTTTTCGTTGGAGTTACCGCTGTTATCACCCTCTTTGCCATCGTTCTCGATGGTCTTGTCATAGGTGATAAGCTCCAGAGTATAAACGCCGTCAGCAGCCAGACTTATCTCAGCGGTTGCAGGGCTGCTCCATTCCCCTGCTGTCCAAACACCGGAAGTTGTCTTATTTTCGGTTGTATTGGTCAGTACCCACTCTGTGCGCATGGGAGCATGGTTTGCTTTTTTAGGCTGAGGCAGAGTGATCTTCAGTGTCAGCGCTTTGTTGTACCAACCGTCGTCACTGGGCTTTGCTTGTTCATTGCCATTCTGATAGTACAGCTCTACGTTAGCATCGGTGAATTCTGCAGGCTTGGTCTTTTGTACAAGAACCTCATAATCCGTGCGCTTCATACCTTCTGCGTATATGCCTTCATAGATCTCATATATTGCAGAATTTTCAACGAGGCTGCCATCTGCGTTAAAGGATGCACCGACCAGGGCCTTAAAGGTATAGGTCGCATTGGTATCTTCCGTGATGGACACGATATATTCTTTAGCGCCATTAGCATGGATCTGCTTCCAAGTGCTGCCGTTATCAATGCTGTACCAATAGGTTACGGGCGCAGTTACTCCCACTACACTGAGGGTGAAGGTTACATCTTTATTTGTCCATTTACCCTGCCACAGGTTCTTACCTTCATTTTCTACAGCCGCGTCACCTTCATGCGCATAATTGGACTTCTCTACAATAAGCTGGGGGATACGGTTCTCAATTTGCAGCATTCCGGGGGTTTCGGAGCTGCGGGTATGACCGACTTTGTCGATCACGCGCACTTCGACCTTGTATATTCCGCTTTCCTTGGTGATATAGCTGCCCTTATACTCCTTAGTGTGCAGCTGGCCGGTAACTTCGGCATCAAGACCAACAGTCTCCCCGCTAATAACCTGCACCTTTTTGGAATCCAGATTCTCATCCGCATAGTGGTGGTATATCTCGATTCTGTCGATACCGGAAACGGTATCCTGCACGGTATAGTCCACCCGTGCGCTTCTATACCACTCGCTGTAATCGGTTATTGCATTGAAGTTCTTTGCAAAGTCGTTTTCTATATACCAATTGGGGTTATTACCACTAATATCAGCCTTAGTGGGAACAATCTTGCTGCCGTAGACCTTCAGTTCGAATGCTTTGGGATCGGTCAAGTCCACAACAACGCCGTTGGAAGCCACGGTGGTTACGTTTCCGGCGCGGTCAGTAAGGCGCAGGAAGTACAGCCCTACGAAATCGCTTGTATCGTAGAACACACCGTTGGAATTATTTACGCGGATCCAGTCGCTCTGTTCGCCAAATTCTTCCCAATTTACATTTGAGAAATTGGTCATATTTCTCAATTTATCAAGCTGCGCAGCACTATTTACAGGCACGCGCATATACTCAATGCTCTGGACACCGGATACATTGAAATCAGCCTTTACGGTAAGAGTAATATATTTGCCGTAGAACAGGCCGAAGGTCAGACTTTGGAGGAATTGCTGAATGGGAGTGCGCTTGTCATCGTCTGCAAGGGAAATATCCTCATTGTTCACCAGCAGCTGAACGTTGGTAGGAGCTGTTCCGTCCACCTGATACTCGGTAACGTAATCAACAGTGCGGTTGCCTGCCTTATCCTGAGCCCAGAAGGTTACGGTATAAATTCCGTCTCCAAGAGTGGGGATTGTTTGTACGCCCACACCGGCAGCGCCGACTACGGCTACATTTTCGTATACGGTTTCCTGACCGTTTTCACCTTCGCGGGTTATGGTGTAATAGGTGGTTACGGGAGCAGTATCGGGCTCGGTACGGTACGGTGCTCTAAAGGAAAGAGTCAGATTGCTGTACCAACCGCTGTCAGGCGTTCTATCGCTGCCGTTGGCATTCAAATAGAAGATGCTGACACCGTTATCCATAAATGCGAAGAGGTTTCTGGGCATAGAGGACTGAATGCGTACCCAATACTCTGTCTCTTCATCATCACCAAAGATTACTTCTCGACCCGAAAGAGTAGTTACTTTAAAGAGTATCTGCTTATTCATGTCGTCACGCAGGGTAAGACGATTACCGTCAAGCTTTATCCATGTGGTGCCGCCATCCAGCGAGTAGGCATAGCTCGACACAGCCTCGTAATTCGGGGCTGACAAAGTAATATTTACGCTCTTGTTTGTCCATGTATCGTTGTTGCCGTCGTATTCCTTGCCGTCGCTGGTCTTCATTTCGACCAAAAGGCCGCCGGGAGTAGTGGTATCGACCTTTACCTCGGGAAGCAGAACAGAAGCGCTGTTCCCTGCCCTATCGGTGGCGGTTATCTGCACACGGAAGGTGCCCTGAGTCTGTGTAGTATAAGTGGTTCCAAAGTTGAGGCTATGTTCGTCTGTAACTTCAAAGCTTTGGCTAACTACTTGACCGCCGGACAGTTCCTCTACCAGCACGGTAGCTATGCCGGAATACCAATTAAGATCATTTTCGACTACGCTGATGCTTATCTCGGGATTAGTGGAGTACCAAAGGGCGCCGTCCATAAGCGCAGTGACTATCTTTCCGCTGACAGTGGGAGCATAGGTCTCATACATCAAGCTGTCAGTTTCGAGGCGAGCTACGTTGCCCGCATTATCTTCGGCGCGGACGTAGATCTTCCCCGTGTAATTGGTGGGAATGGTCATCTTATTGCCATCGGTGCAGTCAATCCACTGATCGCTGCCTTCGTCAAGCTCAGTTCCGCAGTAATACTTATAGGATTTAACACCCGACAGGTCTACCGCATTTACCGCAAGAACGGTATTGGTTGCGTCACTGCTTACCTTGGAGGTGGTCAGTTCTGCAGGGGCGGTGCAGTCTGCTTTTACGGTAAAGTCGACATGATTACCCTGGTTGCCTGCTTTATCCTCAAGCCATACGCTGAAAGTATATTCTCCGTCCGCACTCAAGGTGTAGAAGGTTTCTGCGCCGTCTATTATCTGCTTGCCGCTATCTGCGGTATTGTTTGCGTTTACGTTCCAGCACAGATAATATCCATTGAATTTACCGTTGTCATTTTTCAGCTGAATAGTGGGATAGGCTACATACCAAGCGTCGGTCCATACGTCAGGCGCAAGATCAGCTATTGTCAGTTCAGGTATATCATCTTTATCCTGCTTCAGGCTTACATTATAGCTTTCTTCCTCACCGGAAATACCTGCAGCAGAGGTAATGGTGAACGCTACTTCGGTATTCTCATTGCAGTTGCCGCTCAGGGTAAGGGTGTTGTCTACTGCGTTCCATTTACCGCTCAGGGTCTTACCGTCCTGCTCATAGGTGATCTCAGTATCGGCAGACAGATCATAATCAATGCCGCCAATGGTAACGCTTATAGTGCAGGGAGACTCATTTCCTGCGGTATTGGTAACCTTAAGAACAACGTCCTGATTAGTCCAGCTGCCGCTTTCATATGCGTTCTCGCCGGCAGTAGCCGCAATATTTACAAAGGGAGTTACGTTATCCTTTTTTACGGTAACGGTGGCGATACCGCCGACGTTGCCGGCACCGTCACGTACGCGGAAAGCTATAGTCTGTGCGCCGTTAGGCCACTCGGCATCGAATGCAAAGCTGCCGTTAGCTGTGCTATTCGCGCTCCACTCGCTTTGTTCCGTGAGAGTTGCGAACTGTGCATATTCAAACGCGGAGGGATCCACTGTTCCGCTCAGAACGGCATACTCCAGCCATTCTGTAGAGCCTGCGGTGGTCTCATACTGCACATCGACCTGCTCGGTCAGGTCAATGTACCACTTGTCAAATTCGTTTACGTTGGTAATTACGGGAGTCTTGGGGGTATCTGCATCTACTTTACCGTTTTCTATTACAAGTGTAACCGGAATGCTTGCGTAGTCTGCAGCAGTTCCGCCCGTAGATGCATTGCTGTAATTACCGTGGTAAACGGTGAATATGTAATCGCCCTCGAGATTTTCCGTGGGCAGAGTGAAGGACACCATACACTCATTGCCGTTATAATTGCTGGTTACAGGTATCCAGCTTACAACGCTGTTATACTCAACTTTCAGCCAAAGAGTTGAATGGGGAACCTCTTTATTTATCCTGATATTGATGGTCTCGCCGGTTCGGATATTAGTCTCTACATGATATACATTGTTTTCAACTTCAACGAGCTTGTTGCTATCGTTGGTAAACAGTTCGCTTATAACTGCTTTATTGCTGTCTTTGCGAATTTGGGCGCACTGAACCGAGCGGTTGCCGGCTTTATCAAAAACAGCCACCGCCAGGTAATATTCGCCATTTTCAGTAACATCAAACGAGTACGAAGTAAGGTTTTCAGCATCGTTTACAGTGTTTACCTTCTCGGGCAGGCTCCAATTATCGCCCGTCACTTCGGTTGCACTGAGCCACCATACTATTTTGTCGATGCCGGAGGGTGCATTGCCGCCATCAAGAATACCGCTGAGGGTTGCGGTAACCTTCTGGGTAGTCCACAGATCTGCATCCAGCAGGTTAACGGTATTTGCATCCAGTGTCAGCGTAAATTCGGGTACATCGCCGTCCCAAATTACGGTCTCGCTGATTTCTTTAGTCTCGCTATTTCCTACCTTATCCACGGAAATAACTTTTATTTTACCCTTGAAATTCTGAATAGACTCTACATTATAGGTAACGGTATATGTTCCATTGCCATTGGGATTGGATATCTTACCGATAAATTCTTCGACCGCTCCGCTGCCGTCATGAACGAGCTGCATTTTAGAGCTTTCAAGACCGCTGTGAGGCTCGGATATCTCTGCGGTAACCTGAGTAACCTTAAAGAACAATCCACCGGTAAGCAGGTTGAGGATCTGAGACTGTCCGGGATTATGTACCTTAAGAGTTACGACTTCGGGTGCTTTTTGGTCGATTTTCGCGGTGTGTTCCACAGAATTGCTTTTAAGCTCTGCTTCACTTTCGAGCCAGAATCTGTAGGTACCGTTGATAACGTCATTTGCGGGTGCGCTTGCAGACCAGGATGCAGTACCGCCATTTACGATATTGGTTGCCACTACAATCTTATCGCCGCCGTTGAAAGAGGCGTAAACGGTACCCGTTCCCTTATAACCGCCGCTTGCGGTGAAAGTGTACTCTATGGGGCCCTTTGTCCAGTCGCCGACATAGTTTGCCTGACTCTCTACAGTAAGTATGGGAGTCTTTCTGTCTATCTTGGGCACAACTACAACTTCTTCAGTGGTCAAAGGAATCTGGCTGTTTTTACCGCAGGATTCCTTTTCAACGATAACGGTATAGGTAACTTCGTCGCCTTCCGTGCTGGCGGTAAAGACATAAGTGCCGTTACCGTTCTCGGTAAGTGCTTCTGCTTTTCCGTTTACTTCTGTTACTGTATCGCCATTCTTTACGGACTTTACCTTGACCCATACATTCTTGACGGGAGAAAGGCCGCCATCGTTTACAGTAATTGTAAATTCCTTGCTTGTGGTATATTCATCAGCTGTCCAACCGTTATTTACGGTAACCTGAGGAGGAGTGTTATCATAGCGGATATTTACAACTGTCTCGGCTTTATGTCTAACATCACCGGTTTTACGGCCAATTACGTCCTCTACACTGATGGTAAGGGTATAATCCCCCTGCTGGGAAATCAGTTCATTGAGAGGAATACTATGTTCGCCTTCCTCAGCGCCGAAACCACCGCTCGCAACTACGGTCTCACCCTGTTTAAGTGTCCAGGTGGTTTCTGCCATGCCGGAACCTGCGTCACTGACAGTGAAGCTAAGCGGAGGGATACCGTCTTTGTAGGTAAACCAGCTGCCGTAATCGGCGCTGTTGCTGATATTTACTACGGGCGCGTTTCTATCCAATACGAACCAAGGCGCATCGTCATAGCCAACCCAGTGAACAGGCTGGGAAACGTTTCCTGCCTGGTCAACAGCGCGCACATAGTAAGCGCCCTGCATATCACTCAGGTCGTCAAAAAGATGTACGTTACCGGTAAGAGGAGTCCATGTACCGTTGTCATTAAGTGTCTCACCCGGCTTAAGGAACTGATATTCCACGCGCAGGATGCCACTGGCAGAACCATTGGACAGAGGATCTGTACCGGACATACGGATCTTCATGTCTTTGAACAGAGCCATTCCGTTTTCAGCATAGCCGGAATTGAAAATAGGGCCATCTGCCGAGCTTGTGGTTATATACTCAATGGCTGCGGTGGGTGCGATATTGTCGATGCGCACCTGCAGAGGATAAGCATCGGTAACGACACCGGTATCCGTATCCTTAAGCCATATATTGACTACCTGATCCTGATCTCCGGAGAAATTCAGCCCCGTGGTTGCATTAGTCCAGGTCTCGCCTGCATCCTTAGAGATAAGCTCATAATCGCCCGCAGGTTTTACCGTGATGGCAGACTTATACCATGCGCCGTTGAAGTGATCAACAACCTGATTTTCACCTACTATGACAGCATAATCGTCTACGGTAACCTTTTTTCTTTCAATGTGGACTACACCGTTACGGTAATGAATATTGTACTTATCTGCAACCGCAGCAGTACTTTCATTATCCTTATTAATGGTAAGGATATAGTCGCCTATTGCATTCGCGCCGAAGTCAGTTGTGTTCAGCGTACCTTTATCATAGCTAAGTTCGCCAAGTCCCAGATCCTCCCATGCATCATAAGCAGGACTGCCCTTTTTATATTCATAAGGTCCTTCTGTTTCCAAATCTTCAAGCTCTTTAAGACCATCGATATAAATAGCACCAAAGTTTTCGGGAGTATTATTGCTTCCGTAATAATATGTGATCTCATCCATTGTTACCCAGACGTCTGCGGGGCGAACGTCAAACTCAATGGTAGTAGAGGTCATATAATAGGCGCTGTCCTCGGGCTTGCTAATAACCAGTTTAACGTGGCCGACACCGATAATTTTGAGTTTCTTATTGCCCTTTTCATCGGTAGTAACTGTTATAACATCCTTGCCATCCTGAATATCATATTCCAGCTCAGCATCGGAATGGGCCTTGGGGTACTCACCTTTTTCACTTCCCTCGATGTGGCAGGGACAGGTGCAGGGCGAGGGGACGGCGCAGGAGGGGCAGGGGAAATTTTCCACTGCCACGCTGGGTGTGGATGTATAAGTCAAATTCTGCAGTTCGGTGCTGACTATAAGGTTGGGATATACTGCTTTTTCTATCTTAAGGGTATAGGTTTTCAGTTCATAGACCTTTTCGCCATCGCTGTTTGTTGCCTCAACACGCACGGTGAAAGAATATACACCGCCATACTTAGGTACGCCGGAAAGCAGACCTTCTGGAGTGAGAGTAATGCCTATATCGCCGGGCAGAACGTCAAAGTTGGTGTGATCACCATCGCTATCAAACTCCTCATCTGCGGTTACCAGCGAATACGTGTAGGTCTTTTTAGCATCACCGTACATAACACCGATTTGCTTAGACAGAGTTTCATTGACTTTGCCGAGGATCACATTCTCTTCGGGCAGGACAACACTGGTGTAGGGGTCATCGCCACGATAAATTACAAAGCCGTCCTGAGCAACGGGGGTAATAACGGCAAAATGATCATTATCAGCGGCAACAGCTGCGCCGTTGACGGTGAAGTTCAGTTCGCGGGCATAGTTATCGGGCATATTGATAAGCTGGAGGGTACCTGCCTCAACGCGGCCTACATAACCGCCTGCATACAGTTCACTATTATTACCGGAGGTAATATTTACAGTACCGGATACCTTGATGTTATCCAGCATATTGTCGCCGCCGAGAGCAACTGCAGCTACCATACCGTTGTAGCTCTCGCCCGTGGGCGCAGTTACGCTGAGAATGCCTGCCTGCAGCTCACCGGTGGACTTTCTGTAATCGGTAGAAATATGGAGATTCTGAATGTTGGCGCCCTTGATATAGCGGAACAAACCGAAGCTACTCGGAGGTGTATTAGAGGTACCGCTGCTGAGGACAATGCGATGTCCGCGACCGTCTATTGTACCGGAGAAGGGTACAGCAAGGGAACCCAGACCGACATCGGCCAGAGCAATGGTATTGGTTTCGCTAAGATGTACCTGACCGAAGTCCAGGTCATCAATGATGCGGTAATGAGCCTTGGAGAGATATTCACGAACAGCGCTCTTATTTGTCAGTTCCTGACCGTTGACACTCTTCAGAACGCCTCCAAGGTTGTCGAGATTTGTAAATACAGTGCCCAATGCATACAGCTGGGCAGGAGAATCGATGATAAAGGGGGACTGAGCGGTACCGTAACCTCTGTCAAGCGCAAAGGTATTGGGATTAATTATAACCTGACTCGGGCTATCGTTTCCATTGCCCTGCTTGTACAAATATTTGCTGTCAACACCGTAAGCGTAGATATCCTCATCCTCACGGCTGTTGTAGAAATAGTGGCCGATGCCGCTTTCAAACTTTCCGATGAAGGTAGCTACATTAAAATACTCTTCTGCTTCAGATTCTATTTTAGGGAACTCAATGCGTTCCATCTCCAGCAGGAGATTTTCACCGGAAGCACGGCCTATAAGCGCATCGGCAAGCTTCGCGCCACCGTTATACTTAATGCTGATATCGTGGATATCGTGGCTTCCCTGCTGAATATCACCAACAAGCAGACCTGTACCGTTGCCGGTGGTATTGCTGTCGGTAGTAACGTGTACATCGTCCAGAATAATGTCGGATATCTCTACGAATCCGCCGTTGATTGCACTGACGCCCTCACCGTTAGAGGTAAGCATACCGGAAACAAGCGCAGCGGGATACCAGGTACCTGCAACGTTACCCTTAAGTTCAAAGCCGCTGATAACTATGGGATTTACGTCGCTTGCGGGCATAATAGCGGTAAAGAGACCGCCGTGATTTTCGCGGGTAGAGGAAAGCTTATCGGAGGACTTAGCGTCCGCTGCAAAGGTAACCACTGCACCGCTGCCTACATAGCTGCCGCCAATAACGGGCATGGGATAATAGTCCAGCTCACTCAGGTCAAGATTGCCTTCGAACTTATAGTGAGCATTTCTGAGGTACATGACCTTCTTTATATCGTTCCAGCCTTCTCCGTAAGCCGCATCGGGGAAGCTGCCCAGCAGCATCCAGCTGATGTTGGGAGCAAGATACTGGAAAACAGACAGAGTCTGCAGCGTTGCTGCGCTGTTGATAATAAAAGGCTCAGCCTCTGTTCCCTTGCCGTAGATAGTTTCGGCGGTGAACTTATTGTATATACGGGACTGCTCTGCATGGTTAAAAGTAGAGGGAGTATAAGGAACTACCTCATGGTTTTCGTCCATTGCAGAATCTTCTGCACTGCCATTGCCGCCTTCATTGGCGCCTGCATCGGAATCACCTGCTTCGCCTTCGCTTGCAATGGTGTGCAAATACACAATGTTGATCACATGATCCTTCGTTACCGCAGCAATAGTCAGCTCGTCAGTATGAGTCTCAAGCACATAGGTGATATCGTTATAAACCGGCTTGGTAGTTGCGGTATAGCTCTTGCCTATATTGAGGAAAACAGGCTGGTCGGTAACCGAGCCATCGGTTACGGTCTTACCGGTAGTCTGGTCGTAGGTCTTATAGATATGATTTACGGTTACGGACATTTGGAAGTCCTTTACGTTTACCATACCGCCAACCAGGGTCTCGGTGCCTGCGTAAGCGTCTTCACTGATGTAGAAAGTATATGCGGAAAGGTCTGCAAACTGGGTGGCAAAATAGTTGCCATCTTTATTGCTGCGGATATTTGCTCCTGCGGGGATCTTATAGAGCTTAGCCACATCCACCCATGCGTTTGCGGAGTTACCGAACAGTATACCGGAAGGATCGGGTGTAGCCATACCAATAGTCCAATCGGCATCGGAGCTGATACCGAAACCGTTAATGGTGTATCGGCCCGCTACCATCTGCGCCAGGCCACCGAATCCGTTTTCTACCTTATGAGTACCGCCAACTACTACATTGGCAAATGCTGCATCAACGCCGGACATAGTACCCGCAAAGCCACCAACACCGGTTGCAGCACAGTTTATGGATCCGTTCACGCGTACATCGGTAACATTCATGGCAACAGTATTGTACTGAATACCAAAGCCTACGCCGGGAATATATCCTTCATTTACACGATCGGTAAAACTGTCGCTGGCAATAATGCTGCCCACAAAACCACCGAAATAGGAGCCATTCTTATTGGTACCGTTCAGAGTACCGTCAAAAATGTAATTATCTACGTTCAGTTCCAGTTTAACAGTGTTTTTATCCTTCTGGCTGGGCGTATCTATACGGCCGATCATACCGCCGACATAGGTTCCGGCAGCGGTGATAGTACCGTCAAAGGTATTGTTCAGGAAATTAATGCTGCTCTTTTCTTTCGTCTGGCTATAATTGGCATGACCAACCAGACCACCGAAACCTGCAATTCCGCTTGTGGTTCCGCTGATCTCTACGCTGCTGTGGATATCCTTCAGGGTAACATTTACTGCCTTGGTGCTGCCGTCGGGCAAACCAACAGCACCGGCTACCGCGCCGGCGTAGCTGTTGCTGGTTTCAATTTTGCCGCTGAAGGCAAGACCTTCAATATGGCCGCCGTCGCCGAGAACAGGTATGAAACCTGCATGGCTCTGGTTTGTACGAATGCCGAGGCTGATCGTAGGCGGGAATTCTGCATCGCCGATGATGGTTCCGCAGAAATCCTGATAATTACCTTCCTCTACATAATAGCCGATACCTGTAAAACCTCTGTCGGCCAGGTTCAGGTTGTTTATTACCTCGTAATGGGCCTTATACAGATACGCTCTGTCCTCGATACCGTCTCTGCTGTCAACTGCAAAGCACTGAAGCACCTTGGGATGGTTAGTGTTGATAGCTGCGGCGAGCAGGAGCATATCGTTGCTGGTAGAAATTATGTAGGGAGATGCCTGAGTACCTTCACCACTGACTGTACTACCGAGCTCCAAGTCGCCGTAAACAGAACCTGCATTGGCAAGGTCAATGATATGGGTCTCCTTTCCTACGGTAGTAAGCTCACCCAGACCGTAGCTTTTTCCGTTAACGGTCATAGAAGTAATACCGTAGGTATATACCAAACTTTGGTTGGCGGCACCGATGATCAGTGCCTTATAGTCGCCGATCAAGCCATCGGGATCGGGCAGGGTTGCTGCGGTTTCAAAGCGAACCTCACAGCCTTCGGTTGCCGCACCGATAATGCCGCCGAGGACACCGGAGGTCATATTGTTGCGGATGCTGCCGTTCATGGTTACGTTGTCCATGATAAGCAGGATAGAAGAATCTGCAGTATTTGCCTTTCCTTCCAGACTACCCACGAGACCACCAACGTAATCGGCCGAGGCGTACATTTTAAAGTTTGCGTCGCCTTCGGGCTTTACGCTTACATTTTTCAGACGAACATCCAGCTTTTCACTGCCGGAATTATTGATCGTGCCGACAATACCGCCGAAAGAAGAGGTATTCTCTTTGGAGTCTTCGCCCATTTCCGCCCATTCTGCATTTACAGATACGGTGATATCTCTGATGGAAACGGTACCCGTCTTATTATCGGAAGCAACAATTCTGCGTGCCAATGCACCCCAAGCCTGATTTGCCTGATCTTCGTATTGGTTCTTGTCGCTTACAGAGGAAATCACCAGTTTACCGTTGTAAACCTCAGCGCCTTCGCCAAGTGTTCCGAACAAGGGCGCGGTGAGGCTTATCTCATATCCGTTCAGGTCAAGAGAACCGAGGAAGTAACGATTTGCGTCATTCTCCAATCCGCCTATGCAGTAGTCACCGTCAATGTAAATGGACGGATTCTCTTCAGCGCTGAAATCCTGCACGCGGAAATACTTGCCTTGAGAGTACAAGTCAATATTAGCCACATTATCCGCCAGACCCTTAAAGTCTGCACCGGTGGAGAGGATATAAGGATCCAGTCTATCGCCGGTGCCTCCGGTAAAGCCATAAGGCGTATACGTTGCCGTCTCATCCGCAAATGCATTGAGTACAGTGGCCGGAAATACCCCGAGGAGAAGCAAAAATGCCAGCAAAAAGCTCAGTGCCCTGCGTCCCAGGTCACGAAGTTTATTAAATTGTATCGGTATAAAAATTCTCATTGCATTCATCTCTTCTTACTCGCTACAGGGTTTTTATGTTTGCTCGTTATGTTGTCGGTTCGTTTGCCGTCTGCTCTTCTTCCACGCAGGTAAAGTCGCCCTCAACCAACGTATAAGAGGAATTAATCTTAAAGAATTGAAGATCAACCTTTGAATAGGCACCAAGGGACAGTACGATAAATCCGGTACCCGTGTCTTTACCATCGGAATACAGTTCACTGTTGTTTTGGGCAATAATACCCGCTACAGTGGCTTCGTACTCGTTAATGTACATTTTATTGCTATTCCAGCTTAACTTGATCTTTCGCGTAGTGGCGCCTTCTACCAGTTCGGTTTGAATTGAATACGTCACCAATGAGGATCCTTCATTTGTTGACGGACCATGTTCTCCCAGGAAGCTGCCTGCCGCGGTGGCTGTCAAAGTAAATTCTCCAACCAGTGTACGGGCAAAGTCAGTGTCGCTGGTAGTTTGGGCGGTAATACGGAATCGCACTTTCTCTCCCGGTTCCAGCTTTCCCGGTTCCAGCTTACCGTCATTAGCGGTAACGTTCAGGGATAATTGGTAGGTATCTGTCTTTCCCGCCTCATTCGCTCCGGTGATCGTAAATGTCTGCGACGGACCGTCTCCACTGTCCGTGCTGCTGTTCCACAATTCCGCCCCGCTACTGTCTCTGACGATCAGATAATAGTCCGTACTGTAGGTTGTGCCATCCGCTATTTTTTCAAATTTGAGCGTATAGCTCAAATTCGTTCCCTCTTTGTTGAAAAGCAAGGCATTTTCATAGTTGCGTATCAACAATGTAGTACCGTAACCCTGGCCGTTCCAACCCTCAATCTCATAAGTATTGCCCTTCTCGGACAGATAGTTACTGGTCATATAGGTCTCACCGGCCACAACCGACGCGTATTCATTGATGTTTGCGACGTATTTTGCCGCCGTAACAAAGGGGGTAGTGCACATCATGCTGATAGCCATGCAGGCTCCAAGCAGTCGATGCAGGCGCATAGTGAAGCGCTTTTTTTCTCCTGACAGAACAGCGGCCAAGTGGAGAATAACGGGCGGGCCATAAATCAAGGCCAGCACCAGCATCACCAGCAGTACCAGCGTGCGGGGTTCTGTCAGCAATTCGAGGATTCTGCCTGCCCAAGGAATGACCAGCGCGACTTTTGCGCAGTACTCTTCCGGGCCTATGGGTTTATCCTCCGTGTTGTTTGCCGTACCTTGAGTAACAAAGCGGCTGCCTTCACGGCGGACGATTTGGTGGGTGATAAGCTCGTTGTTGCCGTGAAACGTAACTATATCACCTACTTCAAGCTGTTCGTAAGGTGTTTCCCACACAAACAGCAGGTCGCCTTCGGACAATGTAGGCTCCATACTTCCCGAGTTTACCGTTAACAGCGCTCCGGGAAGCCAGTTAAGCCGCTCTCGCAGCCCAAGCCCGCTTAACGCCATGGTGAGCAGATTGATCGCCAGCACGGCTGCCATCAGGATAAGGCAGGCTGTTTTCAGGCTTTTTTTAACCACCTGCTTCACCGCCTTCCTGAGGCGTTCCACCGTTGTCGAGCGAGCTGCCTATCTCATTGTAGTTAACTATAATATCAATTTTGTTGGCAAATGCCACTTTGGAAAGATCGCCGGTACCGTTACCGGTAAGCACGATCTTATACTGATGCTCGTCAGGCTTGGTATTATCCAAATTTACCGGAATATCCAAATTTACCGGAATATTTACATTATATACCTTATAGAGCTCGTATTGAGAATCCGAGGCACTATACTGTTTGATTTGCTCGTCATCGGGCTTATACTCATCGGTTAAGTCCGTTCGTGCTTCCGGATTTTTACCATAAAGCACATCGTACAAACGGTATTTGGTGTCAGCTTCTTTAAGTTCTACTTCAACCCACTGCTCGGTCTCTTCATCGAACATTTTAAGAGTATACTTAAAGTCTTTGACATAGATAAAAGACTCTGCCTCCGGGTCTTTAACGATAGTATAAGGTACTTCTATTTCGATGTTGTATTCTGTATGGACCAGTTTATGCTTTACTTGATCCTCTCCCACCTTACCTACACCGTTTTCGACTACAAAGGTATATTCACCTTTATTATCAAATGCGCGGTAATCCAAAGTATGTACAGCACGGCCGTTCTCTTCACCCAAAATCAGTATGCCCGTTCCGGGTTCTATCTGGATAACTTCGCCGCTAATATAACCCTCTGTCTCCAACATATTCTTGGAGGAAACAGTTACAAACAGCTCCAGCAGTTCAACTTCCTTCATGTAGCTGACATCGTTGGTATATTTGCCGCTCTCGCCTTCTTCTGCTACGGGCCACTCAACGATAAGCGTGTAGTCATTTGCTACAAACTTACCACCCTCTATTTCAAAGGAGGCTTCATTCTGCAGAGTATTATCTAAATAAAATCCCTGCTTATACCATGTCATTGTGCTTTGCGGAATCGGGTTTCCGCTTTCATCAGCGACCACCGGCATAATCGTAGAATTATTTTCAACCTTTGTTCTTTCGCCGGCTGTATAAGTAGTATCCCCGCACTTCAGTGTATATTTCAGCGGCAGATTCCCCGTGGTACACAAGTATATCTTATACTCCACGGTTGCTTCGGATGCGTTTGTGCCATTCGCTCCGTTAGCTATGGTAAAGGGTATCTCTTTTGCTGTATTATTATTATATGTCATACCCGGGCGATATCCCGATACCTGCGACAACTGAACAGGCGCCTCGAACACATCAAACTCGGTGTATTGAGTTTTGCTGTCGCTGACATTTTTATTTACGATCACAGTGTTGAAGGATGCTGCACCGAAATTGGTATATGCCATTCGTGTTTCAACATACTTTGCACTGGATACGCCGGTGAGCAAAACAGCCATAAACGCAACATAAACAACTGTAAGCAGTAATGCAATTTTCAAAGTCTTGCCACGTTTCAGCACTGTTTTGCCCTCCTTTCTCTTGTTTTTTCTTAAGTTTAAAGCTTGCTGTTATTGACTTGCCGCGTTATCTGCTATCATAGGGCTGCTTTGGGTACCTACGATACTCAGTGTAGCGCTCATGTAGGGTTCATAAAGATCGGGTTTCTTGCCAACGAGCGTGTCAAATTCGTCAAAGGCCAAAGATTTTGCGGTGTCATTCGCGTCAGCACCAGGTACATCCTTATATTCGTAGACCCATTTCCAGTAAATGTTTACCGTGGTTTCACCGTTGGCATCAATTTTTCCCATAATTTTTTGTTGCCCGGTTGTATTGGTAGCGGCGCTGTCAAACAGTTCTTCCGCTTTCATAGTTTCCTTCGTATAGAAATAAATTCGTTCTCGGAATTCCGGGCTCATAGTGCTTTTATCGAGATAAATTTCAAAATCTACGTCCGTATCGGATTGCTTTGCACCCAAAAGAATAGGTATCACACCTGCAGTACCCGGAGCAGCCATACCATCGTTAGAAGTTGTATACGAATATACATTTACCTTAATATCGTCCACTTCAAAGTTTGCCGTAAACTCCCACTGAGCCGCATTAAATTCCATGCCGCTGACACTTGTTACCTTGGTATACCATGCAAAGGTCAGGTAAGCGCCCGCAGCCACCAGCATCAGCAACGACAGAAGCAACAATATTCCTTTTTTCTTCAGTTCTTTCATTGCTTCTGTCTCCCCTCTTATTCTTCATTCAGCTCTTCTTCTATCATTTTTTTAGCTGAACTCTCAAGTGCTTTTTTGTACTCTTTGGTAAAGTCTCGCATCAGCACTGCCGTAATACCTAACAACGGCAATATGATGACCGTCATGAATCCCATGGGTGTTGTGATCAAGCCTAAAACCGTACCCATCCACTTCATGCTGCCGGTATTCCAGATCACTTTTCCGTAGATCTGCTCCGTTGTGACCAAATCCGTATCCACATGGCTGTTGGCATCGCCCTTGGTTACATAAAGCTGTCTTCCGCCTTCGCTGATGACTTCCGCAATTCTATGGGTGTTCGGCATGCCGTATATGGCCTGATCATAAGAAAGAAATGTTATAACATCCCCTTCTTCGTACACACCCGAAGGATTCTTTCGCACGATTACCGCAGCACCCATCGGTATATTGGGTTCCATACTTCCGCTGACCAGATAAAAACATCTCAGGCCAAACACACTGGCATCCTTGCCCATCACGCTCTTCATAGCCACAAGACTACACAAAGCGGTGCTGGCTATCAGCAGTACTGTAACCAAAACTGAAATTACTTTTTTCATCGTTTATTATTTCTGTTCAACCAATTCTTAATGGTACCGCGCCAATCAGCGCGTTTACCCTTGGTCTCGGCTGCTTTCACTTCGTCTCCAACAGGTGTCTGTTCTGCTGCGGTTTCATCCTCAACATTAGGCTCTTCCGGCTCATCATCGAACACCATATCTGCGACAAATACATTTTCTTCTGTTACTTCAGGTTCCTCGGCTATCTGAGTTTCCTCCGCTTCGGGAATCTCCTCTTCTTCGGGAATCTCCTCTTCTACGGGAATCTCCTCCGCTTCCGCAGATTCCTCTACGTCAGCAGCGACCTCTTCGATTTCCGGGATATCCTCTTCAACAGCAGGAGTCTCCTCTTCGACTACATAGGTTTCCTCGGCTGCGGGAAGCTCTTCAACGGTTTCAACCGCTGCCTCTTCGGTGATAGTTTCTTCAACTATCACGGGAACTGCTTCAACCACGGAAACCGCTTCTTCGTAAGCAGGAGCGACTTCTTCAACCACAGATTCCGCAACAACAGCTGCTGCAACAATGGCAGCCTCTTCAACCTGCTGCAGAACAGTATCTTCCGCAACTTCCTTCACGGCAACGGGCTTTTTAGCGGAAGCCGCAGCTGCTTTTTCCGTCTTTTTACCTGCCGATTCGTTATTTTTTGCTTTTTCTTTGGCAAGGCGTTCTTTCTCCTTGGCCTTTTCCTTGGCTATGCGCTCTTTTTCCTTTTGCGCGGCAGCTTCCTTGGCAAGGCGTTCCTTCTCCTTGGCCTTTTCCTTGGCTATGCGCTCTTTTTCCTTCTGCGCGGCAGCCTCCTTGGCAAGGCGTTCCTTCTCTTTTGCCTTTTCCTTGGCTACGCGCTCTTTTTCCTTTTGCGCGGCAGCCTCCTTAGCAAGGCGTTCCTTCTCTTTTGCCTTTTCCTTAGCTATGCGCTCTTTTTCCTTCTGCGCGGCGACCTCAGCGGCAATACGCTCTCTTTCCTTGGCTCTTTCTTCTGCGATGCGAGCCTTCTCCTCAGCTATACGCTGGCGCTCGGCTTCCGCTTCAAGACGGCGCTTTTCATTTTCCTCAGCTTTGGCTCGCTGGGCAAGAATAGCTGCTCTGTCGCGCTGCATCAAATCCAGCTCGGCGCGGAAACGCTCAACACGCAGCTGCTCTTCCTGCTCGATGCGCTGGCGTTCCTTCTCCTGACGGGCAAGTTCTGCCTGACGTTCTTTTTCCAAACGTGCAGCTTCCTTTTCCCGCTCTTTTTCCAGTCTCAAACGCTCTCGCTCTGCGGCACGGGCCTGCTTCTCTTTTTCTATCTTCTCCAGGCGGGCCTTCTCGCGCATTTCTTTTTCTTTCTCTTCTACCAGACGGCGGCGCTCTGCTTCCTCTTCCTTCATAAGCTGAGCCTTTGTGATCTCTTCTATGAGAACCTTGCGGATCTCAACGTCGGGCAGATCGTAGTTCTTAACCAGTTCTTCTACGATTTCCTTGATATACTGGGGCTTCATCTTCTTCTTGCGGAAAGGACGGCTGGTATCAATAGCGCGGTCGCGAGTCTGCTCCAAATAGTTCTTCAGGATAATGTAGTCAAACATAATGGTGTGCATAATATCCTGCAGGAACTCATCACTGATTTCGGAGCTCTGCTCATAAATCTCAATGTTATAACCTATATCCTGATATGCCAGCAAGAAGTCCCACAGCTTATGGCAAGCCTTGAAGTTGGGATTCTTCGC
>JAFYLI010000108.1 GCA_017537165.1 Oscillospiraceae bacterium
ACGGTTGCAACTGATGCCACTCTCCAGCAGCTTTCAGACCATCTTTGCTTCTTCCCATTTCCGCATATGCGGCAAAAAATTCACTATTATCGTAAATATTTCCCATTGATAATTACCTCCGCAAATTCTAATTTATCGTTCAGTTCACTTTATCACATATTCCTGTTCACATCAATGCTTGGTGAAATTACCGGAGTTGGATACCATCAGTCCAAAAGTAAAAAGGGATATTGAAAATGTATAGTAGCATATTTTGAAAAACTGTGATATAATTAATCAATTAAGGTAAAGGAGGGGGACGATGGCCTACGAAAAGCTGTATAACGAGATATACGCCATGGTTGCGCTCAAATACCTTTGGCGCGGTTATCGCCCCGGATATGTGAAAAACGAAAGTCCCGATTGGCTCAATCCCGAACAAAGCGTGGGAATAGAAGTCAGTCAGGCGCTTTTGCCCTACGATGGGCAGGATGCCGACTTCCTTGAGCAGTGGCTGGGCAAGCTCAGCGGCGATATTCCCGCCGAAGCCAAGGCACGTTACGAGGGCAGGCTCAGTTTTTATAATGACCGCCTTTGGGCGCTGCTGCCCGATTCCCGCGATAAACGCACATGGGAGGAAAAATCCCTTTACCGCTTCATGCGAAAGCTGGAAAAACTCAATAAGAATTTTACCGTTTGCAAAACCAATGCTCTGTATCTCTACGCCCACAGCTGTGCGGAGGATATAGGCTCCGTGCGTCGGCTGATGAAAGAAATGGCGGCGGGGCAGCAGTCGGCAGGGGTCAAGTTCGACCTTGTGTTCCTTGACTGCGAAAAGAGCATCTATATCCTTGACTTCCGCTCGGGCGGCATTGCCGAAATGCCCGCAGGGGAGCAGGCCAAGAAGTTCCTTGAACAGCAGACGGAGAAAATAAGAAATTCCGAATTTCCCGAAGATAACTTCGATTTTTGAATAGGAGAGATGACAAATGACACTGCTTGAAAGATTTGTGAAATACGTTAAGGTGCACACCGCTTCCGAGGGCGGCAAATACTTCACCATTCCCTCTACCCGGTGCCAGTTCGACCTGGCCAATATTCTGGCTGAAGAAATGAAGGCTCTGGGCCTGCAGGACGTTCGCGTTTCCGAATACTGCTACGTATACGGCCACATTCCCGCAACCCCCGGCTATGAAAACGCTCCCGCCATCGGCTTTATCGCCCACATGGACACCGCTCCCGATTTCAGCGGTGAGAACGTAAATCCTCAGATAATCGAGAACTATGACGGCGGCGACGTTGTCCTTGGCGACAGCGGCAAGGTGCTGAGCGTAAAGAACTTCCCCCATCTGCCCACTCTTAAGGGCCGCACCCTAATCACCACCGACGGCACCACTCTGCTGGGCGCCGATGACAAGGCAGGTATCGCAGCCATTATGACCGCTGCCGAACGCATCATTGCCGAAGGCAAGCCTCACGGCAAGATCTGCATCGGCTTCACTCCCGATGAAGAAGTCGGCAACGGCGCAACCAAGTTCGACGTTGAGGGCTTCGGCGCAGCCTATGCCTATACCTCCGACGGCGGCCCCGAGTTCGGCGTTGAGTTCGAGAACTTCAACGCCGCTGCAGCTACCTTCTATATCAATGGCTTCAACGTACATCCCGGTTCTTCCAAGAACACCATGGTCAATGCCGCTCTGCTGGCATCCAAGATAAGCTCTATGCTCCCCGAGTTTGAAACTCCCCGCGATACCGAGCAGTATGAGGGCTTCTTCCATCTTACCGAGATCAAGGGCGACGTGGAAAAGGCCGAGGCTCACTTCATTATCCGCGACCATGACAGAACCCGCCTTGAGGCTCGCAAAAAGACTATGCAGCATATCGCCGACATCCTCAACGAGCAGTACGGCGAGGGCACCGTTGAGCTGAAGATGGGCGACCAGTACCGCAATATGCGCGAAGTGATCGAGAAGGATATGCACCTTATCGAGATCGCAGGCAAGGTCATGCGCGACCTTGGCAGAGAGCCCGTTACCATGCCCGTTCGCGGCGGCACCGACGGCGCAAGCCTGAGCTACATGGGTCTGCCTTGCCCCAATATCGGCACCGGCGGCTACGCTGCCCACGGCCCCTATGAGCACGTTACCCTCGAGGGTATGGAATTCGTTTCTCAGCTTATAGCAGGTATCGCTGCCGAATACGCAAAGAGATAAAAGAGGAGAAAATTTAGGAATGAATACAAAGACAAAGGCGCTGTCCATCGGCGCATGCCTTGTTACCATGTTCTGCATAGGTATAGTCTATCTGTGGAGCGTTTTCCAGCAGCCGGTTATAGACCATTACGGCTGGAGCAGCTCTGCAGTTACCATGGTTTCCTCGGCAATCATATTCTTCTACGTGCTGGGCACCCTTATCGGCGGCAATATCCTTGACCGCACCAGCCCGTCCTTCGTTACCGTTATCGGCGGTGTCCTTCTCAGCATAGGTCTTTACCTGACCTCTCTGCTTGGCCCCGACATCCCTTGGCTCATTTACATTACCTACGGTCTGTGCGCAGGCTTCGGCGTCGGCTTTGCCTACGGCGGTGCCCTTAACTGCATACAGAAGTGGTTCCCCCATAAGCGCGGCTTCGCAACGGGTATCTCCGTCTGCGCCTTCGGCCTTGCTACCGTAGTCCTCGGACCCCTGATAGAGCTTTTCATCGCAAAGCTTGGCGTTCCCGGTGCTTTCCGCGCCATGGCATTCTCTTTCCCCTTGATAGTTATCGTAATGGGTCTGTTCATCAAGAACCCCACTCAGGAATACCTCTGCAGCCTTGATAACCCCGCTGCCTGCGTGGTTCAGCGCCAGTATAAGCCCTCCGAGGCTCTGCGCAGCCTTGAGTTCTGGAGCCTTGCGCTGTCCCTGCTGTTCCTGCCCGCAGCCTACATGATGATAATTCCCCGCATCAAGACCCTTGGTCTGCTGCGCGGTCTTACCGATAACATGGCCACCATTGCCGTTTCCCTTACCGGTGTTGCCAGCGCCGCCAGCCGCCTTATCGCCGGCTATGTCAGCGACAGAATAGGCGGAGCAAAGACTATTTGGATCCTTACCGCCATCAATCTGGTTTCTTCCGTTCTGCTGATATTTGCCGACGGCGGACTTTATATCGTGGCCGTGCTGCTCATCGTCTGCGGCTACTCGGGCCCTGCGGGAATTTTCCCCACTCTGTCCACCAACGCTTTCGGCACCAAGCATTCCGGCACCAATTACGGTCTTGCCTTCATGTTCCTGGGCATCTCCTCTCCGCTGTTTACCATGATATCCAATATGGTAAGCGCCAGCGGCGTTGTAACGGGTAACTATACCGCTGCTTTCGTCATTGCCGCAGCGGGCTGCGTAGTTCCTCTTGTTATGCTGCCCCTCTATGATGTGGCAAGAAAGAAGCACCGTCCCATCGACGATGCCATGGTAGAAAAAGACCCCAGCCTCGCTCAGTAAAAAACGAAACCGCAGTTTTCCGTGACGGAAAGCTGCGGTTTTTTTGCTTACTTTATGTATCTGCGCTCAACTCTGGGGCTGAGCAGGCTGGTGAAATATACGCCCTCGTGGCCTACGGTGGCTGCAAGAGCCTGAGCGGAAATGGCAGCGCCGCCGGTGGACTTGCCGAAGATTGTAACTTCGTCGCCAATGGCGCAGTCTATTCCGGTTACGTCGATGAAGCTCTGATCCATGCAGATGCCGATGTAGCATGCGCTTTCGCCGTTTACCAGCACGGGGCTGCCTGCCTTGACGAACTGCTCGTAAAGGCCGTCGCCGTAGCCGATGCAGATGGTAGCCACGGTGGTGGGACGCTGGGCGGTGAAGATGCGGTCGTAACCAACGGTTTCGCCGACCTCTACGGTGCGGAGGTTTATGATGCTTGTACGCCAGGATACTGCCTCGCGTACAACGCCGGGAGCGTCGGGGGAGAGGGGGTGGTCGCGGCTGTCCATATAAAGGCGGCGGCCTATGCGGACAGCATCAAGATACGCATCCTTAAACCAGTCGGAAGCGCCGCTGTTGCATATGTGGCGCTTGGGAATGTGTATGCCTGCATCCTCCAGCTGCTTTACGCCGCCGAGATAAAGTTCCAGCTGCTTGTATGCCAGCTCACTTTCGGGTATCTCACCCTCAAGGAAGTGGGTGAACGCGCCTGCCACGTGTATGTTGGGCAGATTTTTCAGTGCACGGGCAAGAGCGTCCAGCTCTTCGCCGGGGCGGGCGCCTATGCGGTTGAGACCGGTTTCTATCTTTATCTGTACGTTGGCTGTCTTGCCCTGCTTTGCGGCCTCGGCGTCAATGGCTGCTGCCGTTTCGGGGCGGAACACCGTAAGGGTGATGTCATTTTCCAGTGCGGCGGGGATTTGGTGGAGAGGGAAGCCGCCCATTACGATAAGCTGCTGGGTGAAGCCTGCTTCGCGCAGCTCCACAGCCTCGCGTATCTGAGCCAGCGCAAAGGTCTTTACGCCGCCGACCTTATTGAGAGCGTGGGCAACCTGCAGAGCGCCGATGCCGTAGGCATTGCATTTAATTACGGGGATGAGCTCCGTGCCTTCGGGCAGGGTGGAGAGGATGGAGCGGTAATTATCCGCAACCACGGACAAGTCGACTTCCAAATAAGAGTTGAAAAGAGTGGGATTCATTAATAAAACTCCTTGTGAGTGAATATATTCATTGTTTATGCACTGTAACATTATAGTACTCAGCGGGGGTGTATGCAAGGATATATTTGATGCATCTGCAAATAAATCGTTAAAAACCACAAAATAAGTTGTTTTGAAGTATATAAATTATACGAAAGAAAAGACAAAAAATAAAGAATATTCATTGACAAAGTATTTTTATTCGTAGTATACTGTGCTCATCCAAGTAAAGACTTACTAACACAGGAGGATAATAACAATGAAAAACCTTAAGAAGATCGTAGCTCTGCTGCTTGCAGTTCTTATGATAGTTGCCGTATTCACCGGTTGCGGTGGCGGTAAGGAAAAGACCGGTCTCGAAGCAATCAAGGAGCGCGGCAAGCTCGTCGTTCTCACCAACGCTTCCTTCCCTCCCTTTGAGTATATCGATGCCAACGGCAACGTAGCCGGCGTTGATATCGACAGCGTTCAGTACATGGCTGACAAGCTGGGCGTTCAGCTCGAGATGGTTGACATGGACTTTGACCTTCTCATCGACTCCCTCAAGAACGGCAAGGGTGACATCGTTGCTGCAGGTATGACCGCAAGACCTGACCGCGCAGAGATCATCGACTTCTCCATCATCTACATTTCCATGGGCCTTAAGGTTATCGTTCCCGTAGGCACCGACATTCAGACCTTCGATGACCTCGACGGCAAGCGCATTGCTGTTCAGGAAGCTACCACTGCTGACATCTACGCTCAGGAGAACTACAAGAATGCTGAGATCCTCGCATTCAAGAGCGCTATCGACGCAGGCAACGCAGTTAAGAGCGGCAACGCAGACTGCGCTATCATCGACCTTCTGCCTGCAGAGTACATGGCAGCTAACAGCGAAGAGATCTACCTCATGGAAGACCTCCTCTCCGCTGAAGAGACCGCAATGGGCGTTGCTAAGAACAACCCCGAGCTCCTCAACTTCGTAAACGAGTGCCTCAAGGAGATCATGGAGAGCGGCTCCCTCGACGCTTCCTTCGACAAGCACATGGAGAACTTCTCTCTCGAGTAATTCGGATAATACCGATAAAACCCCAATTATAACGTGAATTTAACGGAATGGCCGGCTCCGTGTCGGCCATTCCGAATTTTCCTGCTTACGGGAAATTGCCGAAGCAGATGAAATAAGGAGAGATTAAGAAAAGTGCAAGGTCTTTATAAAGATTTTTACAGAGGCTTCATAGAGGACGCAAGATGGAAGCTGTACCTTGAAGGTACCGGCATAACCCTCAGCCTTGCTGCGGTAGCCTGCCTGATGGGTATCGTCATCGGTGTAGTTATCGCTGTCTGCAAGTTTTACGGCAGCCGCCGCAATGCAGGTCCCCTGTGGAAGACCCTCGCCAAGATTTGCGATATTTATACCACCGTTATCCGCGGTACACCTATAGTTCTGCAGCTGCTTATTATCTACAGCCTTACCGTATGGACTAAGGGTACCTACGCTTGTATGATAGGCTTCGGTATCAACTCCGGCGCTTACATATCCGAGATATTCCGCAGCGGTATCAACTCCATTGATATCGGTCAGATGGAAGCAGGCCGTTCCCTCGGCCTTTCCGAAGGCACCACCATGGTTCGCATCATTCTTCCTCAGGCTATCAAGAACGTACTGCCCGCTCTGTTCAACGAGTTTATTGCCCTCGTTAAGGAAACTTCCGTTGCAGGTTACATCGCAGTTCGTGACGTTACCAAGATTGCATCCTCCCTTAAAGGTACTTATTTTATATCTTCCCCCCTCTACATAACCGCTGTTATCTATCTGGTGCTGGTTCTCTTCCTTACCTTCCTCCAGAAGAAGCTTGAAAGGAGGCTGGCTCGCAGTGATAGAAGTTAAAAATTTGTGCAAGAGCTTCGGCAATAATCAGGTTCTCCGTGGAATAAACGAAGTTATCAAAAAGGGCGAAAAGGTCGCCATAATCGGCCCCTCCGGCTCCGGTAAGAGTACATTTATCCGTTGCCTGAACCGTCTTGAGGAGCCTACCTCGGGCGAAATTTGGTTCAACGGCGAGAACATCGTTGATAAGAACACCGATATCGACAAGGTGCGCCAGCACGTTGGCATGGTATTCCAGCATTTCAATCTTTTCCCCCACCTTACAATCAAGGAAAATATCACCCTCGCTCCCGTCAGCCTTAAGCTGATGACAAAGGAAGAGGCTGATGCCAAGGCCATGCAGCTGCTGCAGCGCGTAGGTCTTACCGATAAGGCCGATACCTATCCCGCAATGCTTTCCGGTGGTCAGAAGCAGCGTATCGCTATCGTTCGCGCTCTTGCCATGAACCCCGAAGTTATGCTCTTTGACGAACCCACCTCCGCTCTCGACCCCGAGATGGTCGGAGAGGTTCTCGACCTTATAAGAGAGCTGGCAGAGGAAGGCATGACCATGGTCATCGTTACTCACGAGATGGGCTTTGCCCGCGAGGTTGCCACCCGCGTTCTCTTTATCGATGAAGGTCTGGTCAAGGAGCAGAACACTCCCGAGGAATTCTTCGCCAATCCTCAGAATCCCAGACTGCAGAACTTCCTTGCAAAGGTGCTGTGATCAAAAAGACAACTGCCGCATTCATTTCGAATGCGGCAGTTTCGTTATGTCTGTGAGAAATTGTGTTTTTCCAAATCCAGCAGGATAAAGGAGATCCATATCCGAAGGCGGGTTTCGGGATCTTCGAGATCGGCATCCAGCTCCTCTTTTATCTTGTTCAAACGGTAGAACAGCGTGGTTCTGTGGATGTGGAGCAGCTCGGCGGTGCGGAGCAGGTTGCGGTCATTCTCAATGTATGTGCGCAAGGTTTCGCAGTAGTCTACGCGGGAATCCTCCAGCTCTGCCAGCCGCAGCACGTTTCTGTCGCAGTAACGGATAGGGGGGAGCTCGTCCAAACCGTAGTGGAGCAGATTATAGAAACTGTAATCGGAGAAGCGGTGGAAAAATTCCTCGGGCTGTCTTGCTCGGCCGCTGCGCAGGGCGATGTACGCCTCGCGGTAGAAATCCGCAGCCAGCAGGGCATCGTAGAAAACTTCGCTTTCGCCGACGATGAAAATATTGTCCTCAAGGAAGCTGGACAGCCTTTCGGGAATGTCCTCGCGGCCCAGTGATTTGTTCAGATGAACTACGCATATCAGTCTGCCGCTCATCATGAACGCGCAGGCCTCGCCCAGCAAATCTTCGATTTTCGAGCATATGTACTGGTCGTTGGAAACGAACTGCTGATTTACGTTGGTTTTCTCAACGCACAGACAGATATAACTGTCATCCTGCTTCCAATTCCAGGTGTTCAGCGTGGCGGTGCAGGCGGAGGGGTCAACTGCCTCGCGGTTAATGACGTTTATAAAAAGGTCGCAGAGATCGTTTTTTGCCACGGTTTCACGGGAGCGATCCATTTCCATGGCGGTATGCAGCGCATCGGCAAGTATTTTGCATATCTGCAGGTCGCCGGGGCGGAAGCCGCGGTTAGTATCGTTGATGCAGAGGCGGTACTCCTTTTGGTTGCAGACGATGTTGGTGTAAAGGGTGTTGCCGCCTAAGGGATTTTCCATAAAGTAAACCTGACCGACCTCGGTGTGGTCTTCATGCTCGGGGCGGTTGACGATGGCCTTATACGCATCGTCGGAGAGGGCGAGTGTGTTGCCATCGCTGCGCTCCAGATAGGCGTTATGCAGACCTGCATCTACGGAGGCCATGAGAACGTGGTTGGGGTCAAACAGAAGGATGGGGTTGTTCAGCAGCTGATAGGCAATGTCGCACAGGGTGTTAAGATTGGGGTCGTTGGTAAGCTCGGACTGGATCTTTTCAGACCAGTTGTTGTAGTGCTCCATTGCGCTCAGCGCCAGCGCCAGCGCCTCGCTGAAATTTATGCCCGCGTGCAGAACAAGGTACTGACAGTCGGGGAGAGGGCGGTCATCATCGGCGGGGAGGCCGTAGATAATGAGCGTAACGTCGTTTGCGGGCTGAATATCGCAGAGATTGCTTTCGGATATGACGTAGGCATGGTCGTTTGCCATGGGAACGTCGGGCAAATAGGGGAGTATGCCGCTTATACTGCATAATGTAGAAGGTTCACTCATGGAAAAGCTGCGAATTGCGGAGCTCAGAGAGTCGAAAAGCATACTTGCACTTATTTTCATGGAATTTCACCTCGAAAAAACGAAAAAATCTTTCCTACTAATAGTATAACTTGCCTGCTGCAAAAGTCAACCTTTTGCGGATTTAAAATTGAAATAATATATGGTATTCTCTTAGCGCATGTTTTATCAGCTTTGGGTTCCCTATGCCTTTATGACACTAAAAGACGTAAAAATGTTGCGTTTTTAAGCATAAAATATTGCGTTTTTAGCGAAAAACCTCTTTCTACTGTATGATGTAGACGGTTTGCATTATTGAGAGGTACAGAGAACGTTGCTTAATCAAAAATTGGAGGAAAGAAAGATTATGAAGAGAATTACTTCTGATAAGGCTCCCGCAGCTATTGGTCCTTATTCTCAGGCTTATATTTCCGGTTCCATGCTCTATACCTCCGGCCAGATACCCATCAGCCCCGTTTCCGGCGAGGTTGTAGGTGATGAGATCTGCGCTCAGGCTGAGCAGGTTTTCCAGAACATCGCTGCCGTCCTCGAAGAGGCAGGCACCAACTTTGAAAACGTTGTTAAGACCACTTGCTTCCTGGCTGACATGGGCGATTTCGCTCAGTTCAACGCAGTGTATGAGAAGTACTTCACCGGCAAGCCCGCCCGCTCCTGCGTTGCAGTAAAGGGTCTGCCCAAGGGCGTGCTCTGCGAAGTAGAGCTTATCGCTGAAGTTTAAAAAGGTAGGTAAGCTGAAATGACTGATTTCGAAAAAAACTATTATGTTGACCGCGTAGGTACCGGCAGCATTAAGTGGGACGGCCTCAAGTTCCTTTACGGCGACAGCGACCTCATCTCTATGTGGGTTGCCGATATGGACTTCCGCTCTCCCGAGTGCGTTGGCGATGCAATCGCTGAGCTTGGCAAGAAGGGCCTCTTCGGCTACTCCATGCCTCCCCGTGATTACACCACCGCCTTCATCAACTGGGAAAAGGAAAGACACGGCTGCGAAGTTAAGCCCGAGTGGATCAAGTTCTCCCCCGGCGTCGTAGCAGGTATCTTCCACTTCGTTGGCGCTTATACCGAGCCCGGCGACAACTGCATCATTCTCAGCCCCTGCTACTATCCCTTCATGGAGGCTGTTGAGCAGACCGGCAGAACCCTTATCTGCAGCATGCTCAAGAATGACAACGGTGTTTACACCATCGACTTCGAAGACTTCGAGCAGAAGATCAAGGAGAACAGCGTAAAGCTCTTCATCCTCTGCTCTCCCCATAACCCCGTAGGCCGCGTATGGACCAAGGACGAGCTTTGCACCCTGGTCGATATCTGCCGCAGACACGGCGTTATCATCGTCAGCGACGAGATCCATCAGGATATCGTAATGAGCGGCCACAAGCACATCCCCACTCTCGCTTCCTGCGATTGCGAGGATATGGTAGTTGCTCTTACCGCTGCTTCCAAGACCTTCAACCTGGCTGCATTCAACCACTCCATCGCTATGATCCCCAATAAGGAACTGCGCGATAAGTTCGATGCATACCAGAAGCATATGCACATCAGCGGCGCTCTGCCCGGCTACGTTGCAGCTATGGCTGCTTACAGCGGCGGCAAGGAGTGGCTGGACGGCGTTCTCGACCGCGTAGAGAAGAACGCTAAGATCGTTGAAGAGATCCTCAAGGAAGGCGCTCCCGAGTGCGTCATCACCGAGCTGCAGGGTACTTACCTCCAGTGGATCGACTTCTCCGCATATGTAAAGCCCGAAGAGATCAAGGACTTCGCCGTTAAGGAATGCAGACTCGCTGTTGACTACGGCCACCAGTTCTTCACCCCCGAGGCAGGCAAGACCGATAGCCACCTGCGTCTCAACCTCGCTACTTCCGAAGAGAACGTACGCAAGGCTGCCGAGAACATCGTAAAGGCTATCAAGAACAGATAAGATTATATTTCCGCAAGGATTTATAATAAAAAAATTTCCAAAAAGGAGAAACAAGCATGAAGAAGACACTCGCACTTATCCTCGCAGTGCTGATGGTAGTTGCTCTCTTCGCTGGCTGTGGCAAGGATACCACCACCACTCCCAGCACTGACACTCCCGCTAGCTCTGCTCCTTCTACCGGCGCTGAGGGTACCGATACTCCCGAAGCTCCCGTAGAGGAAGACTCCCCCTACAACTTCGCAAAGGGCAAGTTCGCCGTTGATGAGAACGGCTTCGCTCTCGAGAAGTACGAGTACACCAGCCCCATCTCCACCACCGACGAGACTCTGAGCTTCTGGACTGTTTGCTACAGCCCCGCTCTGATGCCCGAATCCGGTGACTGGAACGACCTCGGCTACTGCCAGGCTCAGGAAGAAGCTACCGGTATTCACATCGAGTACGTTCTCGTTGACGCCGCTAACAGAGCTGAGAACTTCTCCGTTCTGCTCGCTTCTGACGACCTCTGCGACCTTAACGGTACCGGCCAGTTCTTCTACACCGGCACTGTTGAAGAAGGTATCTACGAGGAAGAGTTCTTTGTAAACATCTATGATTACATCGACTACTGCCCCAACTACATCTACGAAGCAGTTAACAGAAACCCCGCTGACAGAGAGACCATGCTTGGCGTATTCTACAAGCCTGACCTCATCTACGCTTTCCACGCTCTTACCGACAGAGTTCAGATCTCCATGTCCGGCTTCATCAGAGCTGACTGGCTCGATGACATGGGCAAGAAGCCTGAAGACGTTGTAACTTGGGACGACCTCGAAGAAGTATTCGAGTTCATGCTCTCCAACTACGAGACCTGCGACGGCCCCATGGCAATGTATCAGTTCATCGACATGGCTGGTTCCTGGTCCCTGAACGCATTCGATACCCTGCCCTACTGCACCGCTGACGCTGCTCCCTACAACTTCCAGATCGATGGCCAGGCTAAGTTCGCTAACTCCACCGAGGGCGACCACGACCTCATCACCATGCTCAACAGATTCTGGAACAAGGGCATCATCATCAAGAACTGGGCAGGTTGCGCTCAGAACACCGACTTCAAGGGCATCCGCGATGGTAGAATCGGTTACTTCGTAAACTCCGCTACCGGCCCCTACGAGATCACCGACAACACCGGTGACCCCGACTGCTACTGGCTGCCCCTCCAGAAGACTCTCCGTTACGAGGGTCAGGTTATCCACCTCGGTGAGTCCCACAGCCGTCTGACCGGCTATGGCCACACCACCGTCTCCGCTTCCTGCGAGAACATCCCCCTCGCAATCACCTGGTGTGACTGGCGTTACACCGATTCCGGTTCCTTCCTGATCAGCTACGGCGTTCAGGGCGAGATCTGGGATTACAACGAAGAAGGCAAGATCCGCTTCACCGAGTGGACCACCAACAACCCCGCTGGCGTAAACTATGAGTGGGTTCTCATCGTTCACACCCTCAACCAGCTTGGTGAGCACGGCCTCGAGATCGCTTCCAGAAAGTTCGCTCAGGAAGGCGGCGAGGGCATTGCTGCTTGCTACGACGTTTGGGATAACTTCGAGTACGATGCTGCTTACCAGTGGCCCACCGACCTGAAGCTCTCTGACGATGCTACCGCTGAGGCTGCTAAGTACAGCAACGACGTTGCTACCTACTGCGCAGAGAACTACCTCGCATTCATCGACAACTCCAAGCCCCTCACCGAGTGGGATTCCTATGTAGCAGGCCTCAAGGCTATCGGTCTTGATTCCATGACCGCTATCTACCAGGAAGCTCTCGATGAGTACTATGCAGCATAAGCTTAATCGCTGATTATTGCATATATTAAAACAGACCGGATTTATTCCGGTCTGTTTTTTTATGTGTAAATGGGTAATTATATGCCCTCAACGCGCCGCAGATAAGGTACGCAATAACGAACTGTGGCATTTCAAAGAGCGACAAGATTAACCTTCCCCTTGAGGGGAAGGGGGACCACGAAGTGGTGGATGAGGTGTATGAATTGCACTGTTTTTTCCGGCGCGCTTTTTCGCTATGCCCGTTGCGCTGTCTGTTATTTATACTTTTAGACAAACAGAAATGCCTCCCTATAAAAGGGAGGCATTGTGATTTTAAAGTCAAACCAGTGCGAAGTAGAGTATCACAACTATACCGAGCACTATTCTGTACCAGCCAAAGACTTTGAAATCGTGCTTTCTTATATAACCCATAAGGAATTTTATAACCAGCAGGGAAACGAGGAAGGCTACTGCCATGCCGAGAAGAAGGGTTATAAGCTCTGCAGAGGTAAAGACAAGGCCGAACTTGAGCAGCTTTATTGCGCTCAGGCCGAGCATTACGGGCACCGCAAGGAAGAATGTAAACTCAGCGGCAGCGGTGCGGGAAACGCCGATTATCAGCGCACCGATGATCGTAGCGCCCGAACGGGAAGTGCCGGGGATGATGGAAAGTACTTGAAAAAGTCCTATAGCCAGCGCGGTTTTATAGCTGATGCTCTCGAGGCTGTTGACTTTGGGCGTGCGCTTTTTATTCCAACTTTCGATGACAATAAACGCAATACCGTAGATTATAAGTGCCGCTGCTATCACATAAGGGGTGTGGAGATGGGCCTCTATGTAATCGTCAAAAAGCAGGGTAACTACTGCGCCGGGGATGCAGGCCACAACCACCTTGAACCACATGGAAAAGGTCTCTTTTTTTATTATAGGGCTGCTCTTGTCGCTGAACCGGAACGGGAACATCTTGCCCCAGAACAGTATTACTACGGCCAAAATAGCGCCCAACTGGATGACTACAAAGAACATCTCTTTGAATTCGGGATTTGCCCCCAGCTGAAGGAATTCGTCCACAAGGAGCATGTGGCCCGTGCTGCTTATTGGCAGCCATTCCGTTATGCCTTCTACTATGCCGAGGAAGATTATCTTAAGTATTTCAATGAAATCCAATACCATTTTCAAGCCTCCGATAATTGTTTTGCTGCTTAATATAATACCATTTTATGCTCAATAAGGCAAGAAGGACACTTGGCTCAAGGCACAATATAAGGTGTTTTCTTTAGAAAATTAAGGAAAAGATTGCAAATGTAATCAATATGAGATAAAATGAATATGTTAAGACAGTTTATTGATTATTACATACGGAGGTATATGATATGGCTTTTTGTAGAAATTGCGGAGCGCAGCTCGAAGAAAACATAAAGTTCTGCGCAAATTGCGGCTGCGAGGTTGAAAATGTCGCCGCAGCGGCAAGAAGGACTGACTATACTGCAGAGTATGATGCACTCGATATTTCGGAAACCAAATATCTGTCCTTGTTCTGCTACATTGGTATTGTGTTTGCAATCTTTGCCTTGGTTGCAAAGCCTCATTCTCAGTTCGTACGTTTCCACGCCAATCAGTCTTTGGTGCTTACCTTGCTCGCTTTTGCCTGCAGCATCGTTATGATAATTCCTCTCCTCGGATGGATTGCGGGTATCGTCGGATACATATTCTGCTTCGTCTGCATGATTATCGGAATTATAAACTGCTGCAAGGGTACCGCTAAGGAACTGCCCATCATCGGCCGCATTCGCATTTTCCGCTGATTAAATAAGGGATTACGCAACGGAGAATTTTCGTAAGGGAATTCTCCGTTTCTTTTTTA
>JAFYLI010000109.1 GCA_017537165.1 Oscillospiraceae bacterium
ATAGTTCGCGGAGGCGATTTTTTGGAAAAACATAATCGGCATGCCCTTGCGCTGAAAGCCGCGTTCCCTCATACCATCCCCATAATGGCGGGCTTTCTCTTTTTGGGCATTACCTACGGTATATATATGAACGTATCGGGCTTCGGCTTCATCTATCCCATTCTCACGAGTATCGTGATTTTCGCGGGTGCAATGGAGTTCGTTACGGTAAACCTCCTGCTGGGTGCCTTTGACCCACTGCAGGCTTTTATAATGACACTTATGGTAAATGCACGCCATCTGTTTTACGGACTGGCGGTGCTTGAAAAATACCGCATTCCCGGCTTGAAGCGGCTCTACCTTATATTTGGTATGTGCGACGAGAGCTTTTCTATCAACTGTTCCGCGGAGCCGCCCGAAGGGGTGGATAAGGGACTGTTCATGTTCTTTGTAACGCTGCTCAACCAGATTTATTGGGTGGTAGGCTGTGCGCTGGGCGGAATTTTCGGTTCTTTGCTCGGTTTCAATACTGAGGGACTGGACTTCGCTATGACGGCTATGTTCGTGGTAATTTTCCTTGAAAACTGGCTGAAAGATAAAAACCGCATTTCTCCACTGGTGGGCCTTATAGTGACCCTCCTTTGCCGAGTGCTCTTCGGCGCGGGCAACTTTGTCATTCCCTCGATGATAGCCATGATGGGCGTGCTCACCTTGCTGCGCCGTCCCATTGAGAAAGCAGGTGAGGCAATATGACGGTAACTCAGCAGCTTATAACCATCGGCATAGTTGCCGTTTGCACCATGCTTACCCGCTTCCTGCCTTTCCTTGTGTTCCCGCAGGGAAAGCCCACGCCCAAGTATATACAGTATATGGGCAAGGCCCTGCCGGGTGCGGCTTTCGGACTTATAGTAATATACTGCCTTAAAAACGTTACCCTGCTTACGGGCAGCCACGGCCTGCCCGAGTTTATTGCCATAGCCGTGGTAGTCCTGCTCCATCTGTGGAAAAGACAGATGCTTCTTTCCATCGCCGCAGGCACCGTGTGCTATATGCTGCTCGTGCAGCTGGTGTTCTAATATTATATATGTATAAAGGCTCAGCCGCATGGCTGAGCCTTTTGAGTTTAAGGGATGCAATTTCCTGCTTGTAGGGAACAGGCCTGCCTGCTCCGCTTGTTGGGGTGCTGCCTGCGGTGCCGTAATGCAGGGAATGGGTAGGCCAATTCCCTGCAAAAAATATGCAGTAAAGCAGATAAAGGCGCGCGGTATTACTCCTCACATCAGCAATTTAAATTTTTGATGAATTTGCTGTTGACTTTTGCCCATCGAGGCTGTATACTCATCGTAGTGCTTCAACGCACTTTAACGAATAAAATTGATGAAGTACTTTAGTAAAGGAAACGATATAAATGCCTATTACCGATATTCTTGAGCAAAATTGCAGACTCTACGGCAACGATGTATGCCTGGTTGAGATAAACCCCGAGCAGAGAGATTCTCAGCGCAGAACATGGCGCGAGTATGACCTTATGCAGCCCACCGAGGCACCCTATTACCGCCGTGAGATCACATGGAATATCTTTAACGAGAAGTCCAACCGCTTTGCTAACCTTCTTGCAAGCCGCGGCATCGGCAAGGGCGACAAGGTTGCTATCCTGCTGATGAACTGCCTTGAGTGGCTGCCTATATATTTCGGCATTCTCAAGACCGGCGCGGTAGCAGTTCCTCTGAACTTCCGTTATGACTCTTCCGAGATTGAATACTGCCTTAACCTTTCCGAGGCTGACGTTCTCCTTTTCGGTACCGAGTTTATCGGCCGTGTTGAGGCGATTGCTGACGTTATCAGCCGCAACCGCCTGCTCTTCTTCGTGGGCGATAACTGCCCCACCTTCGCCGAGAGCTACAATGACCTGACCGCAAACTTCTCTTCCAGCTTCGTCGGCCCCGAAATATCCGACGATGAGGACGCTGTTATCTATTATTCTTCGGGTACCACCGGTTTCCCCAAGGCTATTCTTCATAACCATGAGTCCCTCATGCATGCTGCAAGAGTAGAGCAGAACCACCACCAGACCACCAAGGACGACGTTTTCCTCTGCATCCCGCCCCTTTATCATACCGGCGCAAAGATGCACTGGATGGGTTCCTTCCTCGTTGGCGGCAAGGCTGTCCTGCTGAAGGGAACTTCTCCCGAAGCTATTCTGGACGCTGCCTCCCGCGAGCAGTGCACCATCGTATGGCTGCTGGTGCCTTGGGCGCAGGATATCCTCAGCGCGCTGGACAGAGGCGATCTGAAGGTCAGTGATTATAAGCTGGACCAGTGGCGCCTTATGCACATCGGTGCTCAGCCCGTTCCCCAGAGCCTTATCCGCCGCTGGCTGGAGTACTTCCCCGATCATAAGTACGATACCAACTACGGTCTGTCCGAGTCCATCGGCCCCGGCTGCGTTCACCTCGGTATGGAGAATATCGATAAGGTCGGCGCTATCGGCGTTCCCGGTTTCGGCTGGGAGATCAAGATCGTCAATGAGAACGCTGAGACCGTTGCTCAGGGCGAAGTCGGTGAGCTTTGCGTAAAGGGCCCCGGCGTTATGACTTGCTATTACAACGATCCCAAGGCTACCGCCGAGGTTCTCCACGGAGATTGGCTCTTCACCGGAGACATGGCCCGTCAGGACGAAGATGGCTTCATTTGGCTGGTTGACCGTAAGAAGGACGTTATCATCTCCGGCGGTGAGAATATCTACCCCGTCCAGATCGAAGACTTCCTCAACTCTCATCCCAAAATCAAGGACGTTGCCGTTATCGGCCTGCCCGATGCCCGTCAGGGCGAAATCGCCGCAGCTGTTATTCAGCTGGAGGACGGTATGGAGTGCAGCGAGGACGAGATCAACGATTTCTGCCTCAAGCTGGCACGTTATAAGCGCCCCCGAAAGCTGATCTTCGCTCCCGTACCCCGCAACGCTACCGGCAAGATCGAGAAGCCCAAGCTTCGCGCCACCTACGGCGTAACCGGCCTTGTCGACGCCCAGAACAGAGCATAATATACATATATAATATAACGAGCATCCGTGGAAACACGGGTGCTCGATGCTTTTTTGTATAGGTAAATGACCGAAGGTCGCCCCCCTCTTGTTAAAGAGGGCTGGCGGCGAAGCCGACTGATGAGGGGACTCGCGTAAGCGAATAAAAATGTCGGTTATAGCAGCGTAACATGTTGCTGCCTTGCGGCAGACCCTCATCCGTCATTTGCTTTCGCAAATGCCACCTTCTCCTCAAGGGAGAAGGCATGGCAACAGCAGACAATAAGCCGAGATGCAAACGCATCTCGGCTTTTGATATAAATATACATACTTAAGTTCCCGAATAGCGCTCCAAAAAATGCTTGGTGCGCTCGTGCTTGGGGTTTCCGAATACTTCCTCGGGAGGGCCGGATTCCACGATGTGGCCGCCGTCCATGAACAGCACCTTGTCCGCTACCTCGCGGGCGAACTGCATCTCGTGGGTAACGATTATCATAGTGGTGTCCTTGTCGGCAAGACCCTTGATGACGCGGAGAACCTCACCCGTAAGTTCGGGGTCGAGAGCGGATGTAGGCTCGTCGAAGCAAAGTATATCGGGGGAGAGGGCCAGCGCGCGGGCGATGGCAACTCGCTGCTGCTGTCCGCCCGAAAGCTGATGGGGATAGAAGTCTGCCTTTGCGGCAAGACCCATCTGATCAAGCAGATGGCGAGCCTCTGCGTCTATCTCCGCGAGGATGGCCTTGCGGTTCTGCTTCCAGTCGCTGCGCTCCTGCGCCAGCAGTTCGCGCGCCAGCTTTACGTTTTGCAGAGCGGTGTACTGGGGGAAGAGATTGAAAGATTGGAATACAAGGCCGAAATGCAGGCGCTTAAGGCGTATTTCAGCCTCGCTCTGAGTTTCGGGGGCGTTGCCGTCGAATATAACGTTTCCGTTTACGGAAATGGTGCCGCCGTTGGGCTTCTCAAGGAAGTTGAGGCAGCGCAGCAGGGTGGTCTTGCCGCTGCCGGAAGAGCCGATTATGGCGATGACCTCACCTTTTTCGAGGGTGAAATCTATGTTTTTAAGAACCTCTACCTCTCCGAAAGACTTGCGGAGGGCGTTGACTTCGAGAACGGACATAGTTTCACTCCTTTCAGCGGAAGTAGCTCAAGCGGCGCTCGACCCAGCCGAAGAGCAGGGTGAGCAGGCCGTTGAATACGAGGTAGTATACACCGGTGAAGAATAGGGGCCAAATGAGGCCGGAGTAGCCGTGAGAACCCTTGAGGAAGGAGTAACCGGCCCAAATGATCTCCTGGAAAGAAATGATGCGGGCGATGGAAGTGTCCTTGACGAGGGTGATGATTTCGTTGGACATGGGGGGCACGATGCGCTTTATCATCTGCAGCAGAGTTACTTTGAAGAATATCTGACGCTTGGTCATGCCCAATACCTGGCCTGCCTCCTGCTGACCTACGGGCACGCCCTGTATGCCGCCGCGGTAGATTTCGGAGAAGTAGCAGGCATAATTGAATATGAATGCCACCGCTGCCGCGATGAAACGGCCGTTATCGCCTGCGGGCCAAGGACTGCCTCCGGGCAGAAGCTGACCGGGAATGTAGAATATTATAATGAGCTGGAGCATCAGCGGAGTTCCGCGGACGATCCATACTATTACCTTGACCAGCAGCGAAATGGGTTTGAACCACTCACAGAAGTGAGTGAATTTACTCTCTCCGCCTGCCGCCTCCAAGCGGTTGCCCAAACGGGCAAAGGGCGCCCAGCGGCTCATGGAGCCGAAGGAGATTATAAGACCCAGCGGCAGCGAACCGATAAGGGTTATGGCAAATAATTTGAGAGTCTGCAGAAAACCGGAACTGAGAGCGCCGAGTACGGTTGCTAACATGGCGTTCCTCCTTGGTGCTTATTTATAAAGGGAAAAAGGAGAGGGCGGAAAGCCCTCTCCTTAAAGGCTCAATTGAAATTACTGGGGAATGAGGGATGCCTGAACGCCGTACTTCTCTGCGCAAGCCTGCATGCTGCCGTCAGCGTAAGCTGCTGCGAAGAATGCGTTGAGCTCAGCTGCCAGCTCGGAGCCCTTGCGGAAACCTACGCCGTACTCTTCGCTGTTGAGACCTACGGTGTAAGTAAGGTCTGTGTAATCGGTGCCTTCGCCGACCATGGCGCCTGCCATGAGAGCATCGATGATAGCTGCGTCAGCGGTGCCGGACTTAACTTCGAGGAGTGCGGTGGCCTGATCGAGAACCTCGATGCAGGTGAGGTTGTTGGCGATAGCCTGCTCCTGACCTGCGGAGCCTGCTTCAACTGCGAAGGTGAGGCCTGCAAGGCTTTCAACGGTCTGGTACTGATCGGCAACGTCAGCCTTTACGATAACGACCTGAGCGTTGTTGCAGTAGGGCTTGGAAGTCTCCATAGCAGCCTTGACTGCGTCGGTGAGGGTCATGCCGTTCCATACAGCGTCGATGGTCTTGCCGTCAAGCTCGAATACCTTGTTGTCCCAGTCGATTTCCTGGAAAACGATATCAACGCCGAGGTATGCGCCGAAGGCCTGGGCCATCTCGGCGTCAAAGCCGATCCATTCGCCGTTGGCATCGGGGTAATCCATGGGAGCGAAGTTGGTGATACCGACGATGAGAGTACCCTTGCCCTTTACGTAGTCGAGGTCGGACTGAGCGGGGGGAACTTCGCTGAGGTTGGTGCCGGAAGAGGGGGCGGGGGTGTCCTTGTCGCCGCAAGCGGCAAATGCAAATATCATGGCCAGAGCCAGAAGCAGAGCGAGTATCTTTTTCATATTATGTATCCTCCTAAATGAATCGTGATGCATTCTACTGTGCACAAACAATATAATGACACATTAGCGAAATAAATCAACGGGTGAATTGAAGTGAAGTGATAAAAAAACGCACTCTGTTTTTGGGCAGGTTATACAAGGATGGATGCCACGGATGGCGCTGCGGTGGATGAAGATCTTATCGTCTGCTGCGGATACTTTCGACGCGGTGCGACATTTTGTGCCATAATCCGCCGAATCGCGGCTGTAAACGCTATATATTATATATGTATAGAAAGGGAATAAAAAAAGTGAAAAAAGATGAAAAAAGGTGTTGACAAAAGGGGAAGTGCGTGGTATATTAATCAAGCGCTCGGGCGACGGGCTGGAAACGAGAGAGAGTTTCAAAAAAAGTTGAAAAAACCTCTTGACAGAC
>JAFYLI010000110.1 GCA_017537165.1 Oscillospiraceae bacterium
CATGAGCGAAGACGTAATCGCTCGCTGCGTGGAGATAAAGCGAGACGTCGTCGAAGCGGACGAGCGGGACAAGGGTGAGCGCAGACTCCTCAACTTCGGCCACACCGTTGGTCACGCCGTAGAGCTGCTCAGCGATTTTGGTATAACTCACGGCAGCGCTGTTGCCATAGGTATGGCAATCGTTGCCCGCGCATCGGCAAAGCTGGGCTACTGCAGCGAAGAATGCAGCGCCATGTTGGTGGAAAAGATAAAGAGTTTCGGACTTCCAACCGAAACCGAGTTCACGGCGGCGCAGCTTGCAAAGGCTATGCTGGCGGATAAGAAACGCTCGGGCGGCACCGTGGATATGATAATCCCCGAGAAAATCGGGCGCTGCGTGATACGCAAGACCGACGTAAGCGATCTGGAAAGCTTCGTAAGCGCGGGAATGTAACCTCCGCAGAAAAGAGGTAATTATGGACAGAAAAGTAAACGGCAGTTCTCTCGGCGGAGAGGTAAGGGCTATACCCTCCAAATCTCAGGCCCACAGAATGCTCATATGCTCTGCTCTTGCAGAGGGCGAGAGCAGTATTTACTGCCCTGCCATAAATGAAGATATAGAAGCCACCGCGGGCTGTTTGGGCGCATTGGGCGCAAGGCTCACAAGATCCGAGGGAAGCTACACCGTTCTGCCTGTGGGCGGCGGCGAGGGCGGCGGCGTTCTCGCCTGCGGTGAAAGCGGCTCCACCCTGCGTTTTCTGCTCCCCGTGGCCTGCGCTTTGGGTGCGGAAGTTACTTTCGAGGGCAAGGGTAGACTTCCTCAGCGCCCTATGGCTGAACTTTGCGAGGCCCTGCGAGAGGGTGGTGCGGAAGTATCTGCCGATAATCTGCCCATAAAGGTATCGGGAACGCTGAAAGCGGGAACGTATAAGCTGCCTGCCAACGTATCCTCGCAATATATAAGCGGGTTGATGTTCGCCCTGCCTCTGCTGGAGGGCGAGAGTGTAATAGAACTTGACGCGCAGCCCGAATCCGAGCCTTACATTGATATGACAATAGGCGCGCTGAAGCTTTTCGGCGTGGAAGTGATAAAAGAGGATAACTCTTACCGCATCCCGGCGGGGCAGAAATATGTTTCGCCCGGCAGGGCAGAGGTGGAAGGCGATTGGTCAAATGCCGCCTTTTGGCTTTGCGCGGGAGCGATAGGCCGTAAGCCCGTGAGTGTAACGGGTATGAATATGGCCTCGGCTCAGGGCGACCGCGCCGTGGTGGAAACCCTCCTGTGCATGGGCGCGAAGGTTGAAGAAGAGAACGGCATATTGACCGTGTATCCCTCCAAGCTTAGAGGGATAGAGATAGATGCGAAGAACATTCCCGACCTTGTGCCGGTGCTGGCGGTAACGGCAGCGACAGCCGAGGGGGAAACGAGAATATATAACGCGGGTCGCCTGCGCATCAAGGAAAGCGACCGCATAAAGACCACCTCGGCACTGCTGAGAAGCCTTGGCGCTGCGGCAGAGGAAACGGACGACGGACTTATCGTTAGGGGCGGCAAGCTTCATGGCGGCGAGACCGAGTCTTACGGAGATCACCGCATAGCTATGGCGGCAGCGGTTGCCGCCTGCGCGGCCGATGGCGAGGTTCTTATAAGAAACTCTCAGGCCGTTGCCAAATCCTACCCTGCATTTTTTGAAGATTATGCCGCATTGGGCGGTATAGCTAAGGAAATAGTGTGAAAAGTATTATAGATGCAACATCGGATACGGCATGGCTTCCCCCACTGAGGGGAAGCTGGCGGCGAAGCCGACTGATGAGGGGATTCGCGTAAGCGAATAAAAAATATTTGGTGTTTGCGGTGCGGTATGACACTGCCTGCGGCAGACCCTCATCCGTCATATGCTATCGCAAATGCCACCTTCTCCTCAAGAGAGAAGGCTGTGGGTGCCATATCGGATGCACAACAATTATGAACAGCGTTGCTGCAACGGAGGGATTGAATAATGACTTCCTACTGTGGAGAAAATATAAAAATCGAGATTTTCGGAGAATCCCACGGAGAGGAGATCGGAGTTGTTATCAAGGGTCTGCCCGCGGGCAAGACCATAGATATGACAAAGTTGGGTGAGTTCCTTGCCCGCCGCGCTCCGGGCAAAAATGAGTATTCCACTTCAAGAAAGGAAGCGGATATCCCCGAGATAGTCAGCGGCTTGGAGAACGGAATTACAAACGGAGAAGAGTTCAAGGCGGTCATAAAGAACACGAACCGCCGCTCGGCTGACTACGATAAGCTGAAATTTGTGCCCCGTCCCGGTCATGCGGACTTCACCGCCCGCATGAAATACGGAGAAAACGTTGACTTGCGTGGCGGCGGACATTTCTCGGGACGCCTTACCGCACCTCTTTGCATAGCAGGCGGCATATTGATGCAGCTGCTGGGCGAAAAGGGCATTGAGATAGGTGCTCATGCTGTGGAAATAGGTGGAGTGGCCGACGAAAGCTTTGACCCCATGACTGTGGATAAGAGCGTTTTTGAAAAAGTAAAAACCGCCGAGTTCCCCACCGTGAGCGAAAAGGCCGCCGCGCAGATGCGTGAGGCCATCGCAGCGGCCAAAAGTGAGGGAGACAGCGTTGGCGGAGTTATTGAGTGCGCCGTAACGGGTTTGCCTATAGGTCTTGGCGGCCCTATGTTCGCAGGTCTTGAAGGACGAATCGCGCAGATAGTTTTCGGTGTTCCCGCCATAAAGGGCATAGAGTTCGGCGCGGGCTTTGAAGCTGCACGTATGCGCGGCAGTGTTCATAATGATCCATTTACAGTGGAAAACGAAGCAGTTACCACCTGCGGGAACAATCACGGCGGTATCCTTGGCGGAATAAGCTCGGGCCTGCCCCTCATCTTCCGCGCAGCCGTGAAGCCCACACCCTCCATTGACAAAGAGCAGGACAGCGTTGACCTTGTGAGCAAGACTGCCGTTAAGCTGACCATAGGCGGTCGCCATGACCCCTGCATAGTACCCCGTGCCGTGCCCTGCATCGAGGCTGCGGCAGCCGTTGCGATTTACGATGCGTATTTAGATTATCTGAAGGAGCGATAAGAAGTGGACCTCAAAGACCTGAGAGTTAAAATTGATGCTATAGATGACGAGTTGGTTCGTCTGTTTCAGGAACGCATGAAGATTGCCGCTGATGTCGCGGCCTATAAAAAAGAGAATGGTATGGCGGTGCTGGATAAGGCCCGCGAAAGACAGAAACTCAA
>JAFYLI010000111.1 GCA_017537165.1 Oscillospiraceae bacterium
TGTGGCGATAGCCAAACTCATGCTCCGCTCCGCTCACTCTGCGAATTTCTCCGCAGGCATCAAGGTAAACCGTTTCTGCGGCAACATCTTTTATTTCACCGCCGTAAGCGCCGGCATTCATCACAACGGCTCCGCCCACACTTCCGGGAATACCGTGGGCAAACTCCATTCCCGCAAGGGAATGCTTACGGGCGAACACCGCAGTCTGAGAAAGCAGCGCTCCGCAGCCTGCGCGCACTCTATTATCTCCTACAAGGCTCAGGCCGTTTATGCCGGAGGTCTTTATGACAATGCCGCGAAAACCTTCGTCGGCAAAGAGCAGATTACTTCCGTTACCCATAACGAAATGGCGCACTTCGTTTTCCAGCAGGAACTTATACGCGCCCGCCAGCTCTTCTTCCGTTTTGGGAAGAAGCATTACATCCGCAGGGCCGCCGATGCGAAAACTACTATGGTTTTTCAGAGGTTCGTTTTCCCGAATTTCCAGCGCGGGAAAACGACTGCGAATTTTACTGAGCATTTTTAACCATCTTTCCTCTTAACCTTGATATCCTTATCGAACTGAGAATTTATCCGCTGGGTAAACTCCATGGCGCTGTCAATACCCATGCGTTTCTGACGGTTGGTCATAGCAGCCGTTTCGATGATAACGGCAAGGTTTCTGCCCGGCTTTACGGGCACAGTGATGGAAGGCACCTTAACACCGAGTATGTCTATATAGGTATTATCGAGACCAAGACGGTCATACATATATCCGTCCTGCCAGGGCTCGATGTTGATTATCATATCAACCTTTTCCCTGTCTTTGACCGCACCCATACCAAAAAGCTTACGAACGTCGATAACGCCTATACCGCGCAGCTCAACGTAATAACGGATTATCTCGGGGGCACTGCCTATGAGCGTATTATAGGAAACGCGCTTTATTTCAACGGCATCGTCCGCAACCAGACGGTGTCCGCGCTTGACAAGCTCTATGGCAGCCTCACTCTTACCGATACCGCTCTCACCGAGCAGCAGAACACCTTCGCCGTATACTTCTACCATAACGCCGTGGCGGGTAATGCGGGGGCCGAGATGGTTATTGAGACTGGTGATAATATCAGCCATGAACTCGGAGGTATCGCGATCGGTTCTCAGCAGGGGCGTTTTATATTTCTCTGCCAGTTCGATGCAGCTGGGGTCAACCTTCATTCGGTTGCAGATGATAAGGGCAGGAATGTCATGCTTGAAGAGAAGCTCGTATATTTTTCTGCGCTCCTCCTGAGGCAGGGTACGCAGGTACATGATCTCGATTATACCCATGATCTGCAGACGCAGGTTGTCAAAGCGATTGAAGAAACCGATAAGCTGCATACCGGGGCGGTTTATATCGGGCGTACGGACAAGTATATCCTCATAATGCTCGGGGATATAAACCTTCTCCAGCTCAAACTCGTCCACCAGCTTACACAGGGGCACGGAATATTCATGTTTCTGATCCATAAGGCCAGCCTCCTTGGCAGAAAAAATTACATTCATTCTATTTTATTATAATTCCGTAATTTTTACAATGCTTTTTCGGTCGCACGCAAGAAATATTTAATCTGTACGCATTTTTCTGTTGATTTTTCCTGAAGTTTGAGTAATAATGTATGATGTATCGGAAAAAGTGGAATTATTTTTTCTACAAATGCCTCAAATTTTAAAAAAATATTTGACAAAGGCGATTCGATACACTATAATAATCGGGCATCATAGTTATAGGGGTGAGATTTATGCTTTTAGATCTGCATACAATAATCGCCAACCCCGGCAGCGTACCGTTCTCATATGAGTCGGATATTTCCGATATGCACTTTGACTCCGTCAGCGAGTTTCTTTCTCCGCTGCGCGCTGAAGGCAAGGTCGTAAACTCCGCCGATGTGCTTACGCTCACGGCAACGCTCAATGTGAAAATGCTCTGCGTCTGCGACAGATGCGGCGTCGAATACGAGCAGGAAAAGACCCTTGAGATCACGGCTAAGCTCGCCGAGGATCTGGAGGACGAGGAGAACCCCGAGATCTTCCTTGTTGAAGACAACAAGGCCGACCTTGACGAGATCCTCATTACCGCATTCGTTCTCGACATGGATTCAAAATTCCTTTGCAGCGAAGACTGCCCCGGCCTCTGCCATCAGTGCGGAAAGCCTCTCAAGGACGGCCCCTGCGACTGCAAAAAGGATATAGACCCCAGATTAGCTGTATTAGGGCAGCTATTGAACGACAATTAAAATTAAACGCTGCTCACACAGCTAAGCACGAGGAGGTGTCAAAATGGCGGTTCCCAAGAGAAAAACATCCAAGGCAAGAAGAGATACCAGACGTAACTCTCACTGGAAGCTCACTACTCCCGGTATTGTTGCCTGCCCCAAGTGCGGGGTTTACCACCTGCCCCACAGAGTCTGCAAGGCCTGCGGAACTTATGACGGCAGAGAGGTCATTGCTCAGGCAAAGTAATCTCAGAAGCTTTTAAGAATAGAGGGGAGGGATTACCTCCCCTCTATTTCTTGCTATTGGCCAAGACATAAAAGGAGTGATAGATTTGGCATACAACACCATAAGCTCTGTAGATCCCGGCAGCCTTGCCGAAATGGCAGGCGTGCGCCCTGGTGAAACCGTTATCAAGGTCAACCGTCACGAAATCCATGACGTGCTGGACTTCAAATATCACTCCGAGGCGAAAAAGGTCGTCCTTCTTCTGCAGGATGAGCGCGGCAAGACCCGCAAGGTCAGAATAAAAAATCCCGACTTCATGCCATTGGGTCTCAACTTTGAGGAATACCTCATGGACAAGGCCCGCCGCTGCGCTAACAACTGCGTTTTCTGCTTCATTGACCAGCTTCCCAAAAATCTTCGCGAAACTCTGTATTTCAAGGATGACGATGCCCGTCTTTCCTTCCTGCAGGGCAACTACGTTACGCTCACCAACCTTTCCGAGCGCGAGGTGCAGCGCATTATCGACCTTAAGATAAGCCCCATGAACATTTCCGTTCATACCACCAACGCTGAGCTGCGAGTTAAAATGCTCCGCAACAAGAACGCGGGAGAATGTCTGAACATCATGCGCCGCTTTGCCGACGCAGGCATCAAGATGAACTGTCAGATAGTCTGCTGCCCCGATCTCAACGACGGCGATGAGCTTGTCCGCACCATGATGACACTCACGGTACTCTATCCCCATGTGGACAGCGTATCCATCGTGCCCGTAGGCATCACCAAGCACCGCGACGGGCTTTATCCCCTCTCCCCCGTAAATAAAAAGAAAGCCAAGGAAATCATCGACATCGTTGATAACTACGGCGACGAATTTGCAAAGAATGTGGGACGGCGCATCTTCTACTGCTCCGATGAGCTGTATCTCCGCGCGGGCCGCCCCATTCCCGATACAGAATACTATGACGATTACCCCCAGTACGAAAACGGCGTAGGTCTCATGCGTTCTCTTTCTGACGAGTTTGAGAGTGCACTGAAGTTCCTCGACGAAGACCCCGTATCCTACTTCTCCGTTGCCACGGGTGAAGCGGCAGCCCCCTTCATTCAAGGCCTCATAGAGAAAATGGGCGAAAAATGCCTCAACGCCCACGGTAAGGTCTACCCCATCAAAAACAACTTCCTCGGCGAGACCGTGGATGTGGCCGGTCTTGTTGCAGGCGGCGATATTATCGCCCAGCTTAAAGGCAAGGATCTCGGCCGAAAGCTGCTTATCCCCGCAGTCATGCTGCGCCACGGCGGCGACGTTTTCCTTGACGACGTAAGCCTTGAGCAGCTCTCTGCAGAACTGGGAGTACCCGTTATCCCCGTCCCCAACGACGGTGGAGCATTGCTTGATGCAATGTTAGGATTGAACAATTAACAAAGGAGGCAACACATTATGGCAAAGCCCCTAGTAGCAATAGTAGGACGCCCCAACGTAGGCAAGTCCATGCTCTTTAACAAACTGGCAGGCAAGCGCCTGTCCATCGTAGAGGACGTTCCCGGCGTTACCCGCGACAGACTTTACGCCGACTCCGACTGGAACGGCCGCGAGTTCACCATGGTCGATACCGGCGGTATCGAACCCAA
>JAFYLI010000112.1 GCA_017537165.1 Oscillospiraceae bacterium
CCGAGACTTTCTATCTTTGCCTTGGCCTCATCGCGTGAATAAAGGCTGAGTGTACCGGTAAGAACAAATGTCATTCCCTCAAAACGGCTATCTACCCTATCTTCGATCGCAGCCATCGAAACCCCGGCAGCTTCAAGTCTGCTCAAAAGGTGCTCGGACTGAGGGTTTGCAAACCATTCTGTAATATATTTCGCGGTTGTTGCGCCAACGTCATTTATATTGGTCAGTTCTTCGGCTGTAGCAGCTTTCAAAGCATCCATATTGCCAAATCGACGTGCAAGAAGTTTGGCAGCCGACTCACCTACCTGCCGTATTCCAAGTGCATAAAGCAAACGCGCCATTCCCGCGGACTTGGATTTTTCTATTGCATTGATAAGATTTTCCGCAGATTTCTTTCCCATGCGTTCCAGCATGGCAACGCTCTGCGCCTCCAGTTCATAAAGATCGGCAGATGTGGAAATAAGACCCGCGTCAATAAGGCTTTTGGTCAGCGATTCGCCAAGACCGTCAATATCCATAGCGCCTTTAGATGCAAAATGAACGATATTCCTCAGCTGCTGAGCGGGACATTCAGCACCGGTGCAGCGTATGGCTGCGCCGTCTTCATCGCGGGATACCGGTGAAGAGCATACAGGACAGAGCTCAGGCAGTTTATAAGGTTCTGTACCCTCGGGCCGCTTATCCTTATTAACAGAAAGAACTTCGGGAATTATATCTCCCGCTTTTTGAACAAGGACCGTATCTCCTATACGGATATCAAGTGCGTCAATATTGTCTTGATTATGAAGTGTTGCGTAAGTTACCGTAGTACCGGCAAGGCGAACGGGATCAAACACAGCCTTTGGTGTAAGCACACCTGTTCTGCCAACCTGAACAACGATATCTTTAACCACAGTTTCCTTCTTTTCGGGGGGATATTTATACGCAACCGCCCATCTGGGAGCTTTTGCGGTGCTGCCAAGGCGCTCTCTTTCTGTAAGGTTATTTACCTTTACAACAGCACCATCTATACCGTATTCATACTCATCGCGCCTATCTCCGATATCATGTATCACAGAAACGCAAGCATCGTAATTTGTTACTGTTTTATAGGGAATTACCTTGAAATTGCGGCTTTTTAGGTATTCTAAAGTTTCGACATGTGATGTAAAGCTAATTCCGTTTACATGCTGAATGTTAAAAATAATGATGTCAAGTTTTCGAGCCGCTACCACTTTTGGATCAAGCTGACGCATAGTGCCTGCGGCCGCATTGCGAGGATTGGCAAAAAGCTTCTCTCCTCTCAGCTCACGCTCCGCATTAAGCTCTTCGAAAACCTTTTTGGGCATAAAAACTTCGCCGCGTACTATAAGGGTTTCGGGTGCATCAGGAATTGTGAGGGGTATGGAGCGGATGGTTTTAAGGTTTTCGGTAACATCCTCACCTACCCTGCCGTCTCCACGGGTAGCACCTTTTATAAAAACACCGTTTTTATAAATGAGCGCCATTGAAAGACCATCAATTTTAGGTTCTACAGTAAATTCAGGAACAGAAAGACTCTGCTCCACCCTTTCATGGAACACTTTAAGTTCATCGTCCGAAAATACGTCATTAAGACTCTCCAGCGGAACCTCATGTGTAACTTCCTCAAAAGCATTTAACGCAGCACCACCAACTCTTTGAGTGGGCGAATCAGGCATTATAAGCTCGGGATTTTTCTCTTCCAACTCAATAAGGCGGCGCATAAGCGCATCATATTCGAAATCGTTTATTGTGGGCTCATCCATAACATAGTATCTATGGTTATGTTCATTAAGCTCTTCTACCAGCTTCTTGATTTCAGCTTTTGCGTCCATAAAACCTACTCCTTAGGAGGTAATATCAAATCGTTCGAGATTTTCATCCCATTTTTCATCTGCTTCAAAGAAAGTATAGCTGTCAGGTACACCGCCGATTATAACGGTTTCGGCAATAGCTACTTCGGCACTTACTTTAGTAAGTACTGTTTCACCAGGAAGCAGCAAATTAACAACCGCATTTACCCGAACACTTATTCTGTGGCAGGTTTGATTAATTCCAGCCGTAGAAAAATGATTAACAAATTCAGTATTCGTCTGCGACGCCGCCACAAGATCCACAGGAATCGCGGGTCCTTTTCCCGAAAGCAGTTTTATACCGGTAAGATTCCCTATCGGTATCTTTATGCGGGCATTAACGTCCGCTGCCAATGCTCCCAATACATCCGACGTTATCGCTGCTCTTAAACCGTTCACTTTGGCAGTATCTGTCATAACAGCCGCAACTGCACCATTTTCATCTTTTTCGATGAGTACGATATCCGAATATTCTAATTCACCTTCGGCCAAATGATGCGCTATGGCATTGTTTATAACTGCGGAAACAATATTATTTGCCTCCGCCTCTGCAAGTTCCACCGCTACGGGCATAAAATGGCGATAAAACGCCATTCCTGCACCAACAAGAGTAAACCCGCAAATCAACAGTAAGATTGCTGCAACGCGATTTTTTCCGCGTTGCAGCCTTCTTCTCTTTATGTTGTAAATCAGGTCTGACACAGGACAGCACCTCCTGTGTCATCATATTATGTGCCGCTTGTACCCTATTACTGCAGTTCCTCAAGGAAAAGCATTGCCAGCTTATACATATTTTCAAAATCCTTGATGTAACCTACGCTGGAGGGAGAATGGATATAACGCAGTGCAGCAGAGATTGCAGCTACGCGCACACCGGCACGGGAGCGCTGAATTGCCTGAGCATCAGTACCGCCGGAAATATAAGTCTTAGTCTGCCAGGGAATGTCATTGGCAACAGCCAAATCGCGCAGCTTCTCAAACAGCTTGCGGTCATAAATTGCGCCGCCATCCATAAAGGGCACAACGGGTCCCTTGCCGGGAATGCAAACCTTAGCTGCCCCCTTCTGAGAAGGCAGATCTGCAGCTGTAGTTCCTTCGATAACAAGAGCGATCTCGGGCTTCAATGCGAAAGCTGCACCAAATGCGCCACGGCAGCCAACTTCCTCCTGAACGGTAAAGGCAAACCAAGTATCAACAGGCAGCTCGGATGCTATAAGCTGAAGCATAATTGCGCAGCCGATTCTGTCATTAATTGCCTTTGCCTTGAGCCAACCTTCGCCAAATTCAACAACAGAAGGATCAAAGCAGCCAACGTCGCCTATATTGACCAGTGCTTCGGCCTCCTCGCGACCGTTGGCACCGATATCGATATACATCTCCTTGACCTTGGGAATACGGTCGCGCTCACCTGCTTCTACCAGATGAAATGCCTTGATGCCCATAACGCCGGGAACCGCCTTTTCACCGACAAAAACCTTCTTGCCGATAACAACTCGGCGATCTATACCACCGACGAAATCAAACTTAAGATAACCCTCTTCGGTGATCTCATTTATGATAACACCAACCTCGTCCATATGAGCGGCCAGCATTACGGTATGCTTAGGCTGAGTCTTACCTTTTTTGAAAACCAAAACATTGCCCATTGCGTCAGTCTTTATTTCATCTGCATAGGGCTGAGCTTTTTCTATAATATACTCGCGTACCTTATCTTCGCGGCCGGATGCACCGGGAAGTGCGCAAAGTTCCTTGAGTGTTTTAAGCATTGATGACACCCCTTTCAAAATAGTCCTTAAGGAAACCGGTAAGCAGTTCTACGCCGATTTCAGCGTCGGAGAGCTTTACGGTTTCTACGGGGCTGTGCATATACTTGAGGGGCACGGAAAGGATTCCGGTGCAAACACCCTCGCGAGCAATCTGAATGGGCCATGCATTGGTTCCGGAATGGCTGGGCGCAACCTCTATCTTATAGCTTATCTCGTTAGCCTTGCAATAGGCTGTGAGGGCATCGGACATCTTTCTACTTGCGTTGGGACCTACGGTAATAACAGCACCGCAGCCGGCCTTAAATGTTTCGTGACCGGAGGCATCGGGAGTAGATGCATGAGTAACGTCCACTGCGATGCAATACTGGGGCGCAATACCAAATGCGGCAGGCTGAGCACCGCGGCAGCCCAGTTCTTCCTGAACACTGGCAGTGAAATAAAGATCATAGCCGAGCTTTACGTCCTTGAGGTTTTCCATAACCTTAAGAAGCATTGCAACGCACATACGATCATCCATAGCCTTACCGCAGATATACTCGCTGCCAAGATCAAATACATCACCGCGGAATACGCCAAAAGTACCGGGAAGAACCTTTTTCTCGGCCTCTTCATGAGAATAACCGATGTCAATATACAGTTCATTTACCTTTATGGATTTTTCTCTATCTTCTGCGCTGAGAACATGAGGAGGCAGACAGCCAATAACGCCGTAAAGAGGCTCATCCGCAAGAACGGTTACTTCGCGGCCGGGCAGCATGCGGGCATCAACACCGCCGATGGTAGAGAACTTAAGGAAGCCCTCTTCAACCTCGGTTACGATAAAGCCGACCTCGTCCATATGAGCATCAAGCAGCATACGGGGCGCACCTTCGATGCCGCTCTTTTTTACGCCGATTACATTGCCCAGCGC
>JAFYLI010000113.1 GCA_017537165.1 Oscillospiraceae bacterium
AGTAACTACCATTCCGAGGAGGAATATCTCTGCTTCGTTGGTTACGATATGACCGACCCATTCGGTTCCTTTGATGCCGAGATCGAGTTTTGGATGGGCGAAGACCTTGACCACATGGAAAAGCATATCATCACCGAGCCCACCATCGTAAGAATTCCTGCTTATATGTGGCATTGTCCTTTGGAATTCAAGAGAGTTACCAAGCCTGTATATTTCCAGGTAGTCCATCTGCGCGGTAAGTTCTCCACGTTTGCTGCAGAAACGGATGACAACGGCAAGCCCTACATAAAATACACCGAAGTAGGCGGCGTGAGAAAGTGCGTTCAGGATCCTACGAAGAACTGCTCTCTCTGCGGCGGTTGCTGGCGTCGTGCCGAAGAGGCAAGGCTTGCAGCTGAAGCCGAAAAGGAATAAACATTTAAAGGTATAATGAAACCCCGCAGACTGTTATAAAGTCTGCGGGGTTTTTGCGTGTAATTATTTTATCCGAGAAGCACGCCGGTTACAAGCATAAGGCAGAAACCTACCAGCAGAGCGTAGGTGGCACCGCGCTGGCTGCCGTGAGCGTGAGTTTCGGGGATCATTTCGTCGCTGATGACGTAGAGCATGGTGCCGCCCGCAAAGGCAAGCGCGAAGGGGAGAATTGCCGATGCGATGCTGACGGCGAAGTAACCGATGAGCGTTCCCACAACCTCAACCACACCCGTGAGCAGGGCGCAGACGAGAGTCTTGCGGGGAGATACGCCCGAGGCCAGCATAGGAGCTATTATTACCATGCCTTCTGGGATGTTCTGCAGGGCGATACCGCCTGCGATAAGCAGTGCCTGAGAAGTGTTGCCCGAGCCGAAACCTACGCCTGCGGCTATACCTTCGGGCAGGTTGTGGATGGCAATGGCGGTAACGAAAAGGAGAACCTTGCTGAGGCTGGCATTGTGATGCTCTTCAAGCTCGGTGCCCATAAGGCGATGCAGATGGGGTACCAGCTTGTCTATAAGATTCAGGCAGGCTGCACCGGCGAAGATACCTGCAATGGTGAATACAAGTCCGAACTTGCCGCCGTGTTCAAGTGAGGGCAGGATAAGACCCAGCACCGCAGCCGAGAGCATTACACCTGCCGCAAAGGAGAGGACAATATCGGAGAATTTATGGGATAGCTTTTTGAACGCAAAGCCCAGCAGTGCGCCTATCATGGTCGCGCCGCCTACGCCGATTGCGGTTAGTAATACCAGCTTCATTGCGGAAACCTCCTCGCGTGTATGTGGCATATAATTATATCACGATATGCAAGAACATTCAATGCAGATGCATATTAATAAATGAGAAATGGTGATTGTATTTTGCTCAACCTGTGGTAAAATGTATTCAATAAAACTTGTACATAAGGAGCTACAGCTATGGGAAAATACCGTAATTTTAAAATGGCAATTTACTGTACCGCTCAGAATATGAACGATCTTTCCGAAGAAGCGCTGGCAAGACAGTTTGCGTTCTTCGAGAAGTACTGCGGCTGCGATAAAGTCTATATCGAGCCTTACCGCGACGGCCTCATGCTCCCCGAGGAGCAGCTGGCTATGCTCAAGCGCTTTTTCACAGAAAAGGGCATAGAGATTTCCGGCGCGCTTACAACCACCTGCCCCGACCTCTGCGAAGAAGATGCTGAAAAGCAGCGCTTCGGCGGTACATACTGCTATACCAATAAGGCTATGCAGGAATACCTTGTAAAGACTGTGGCTTATACTGCCCGCCACTTTGATGAGTTCATCATTGACGACTGGTTCTTCACCTACTGTACCTGCGACGAATGCCGCGAGGCCAAGGGTGATATGAGCTGGGAAGACTTCCGAACCAAGCAGCTTGCATGGGTCAGCGAAGAACTCATCATGAAAACTGCCCGCGCAGCCAATCCCAACTGCAAGGTAATAATCAAGTATCCCAACTGGTCTGAATCTTATCAGGAGTCGGGCTACGATCCCGACAGCCAGCGCTATATTTTCGACGGTATCTATTCCGGTACGGAGACCCGCAATACCCACCGCAGCGACCAGCATCTGCCTAAGTATAACAGCTACAGCATTATGCGCCTGATGGAGAACTATTCTCCCGGACGTAACGGCGGCGGCTGGTTCGACCCCTACGGCTGCAGCCCCATGGAGCTGTATCTTGAGCAGGCTTACCTTACCGCGCTCAGCCGCGGACGCGAGCTTTGTGCCTTCTGTTGGTCTTCTCTCTACCGCAACCGCGTTATTACTCCCCTCGGCCTTGAGTTGGAGCGCATAGACGCAATGCTGGATAAGATGGGCGATTGCATAGGTGTGCCTTGTTACCTGCCTCCCAAGAGCCAGGGTGAGGATCATCTTGAAGATATTCTGGGCATGCACGGTATTCCAGTTGAGCCTACCCCCGATTTCCCCGCAGATGCGCCTGCAATGCTGCTCACCGTTCGTGCACTGAAAGACGAGAATATCGTTGAGAAGCTGCGCGATTACGTTGCAGGCGGCGGCAAGGCCATCGTTACCTCCGGCTTTGTAATTGGTGCGCTTGGCAAGGGCATAGAGGAGATAACCTCCATCCGCTATCGCGGCAGACGTTTCACCACCAACGAATTTATTGAGGACGGAATGATGAATCCGGGCAGCGTATTCTCCCGCGAGAAGATGACCTTCCCCCTCCTCGAGCATAGAAACAATACCACTTGGGCGTTGGCAAAGGCTGTTTGTGCAGATGAAAATTATCCTCTGCTTCTCCGTGACTGCTACGGCAAGGGTCAGATGATGACACTTGTGGTGCCCGATGAATACGGCCGTCTTTACGATATGCCCGCAGATATTCTGCGTGTTATCCGCAGCCAGTTCACCGACGTGGTGCCCTATTATCTGGATACTCCCGGCTCCATTTCACTCTTTGCCTATGAGGGCGATGCTTTCTGCATTTATCCCTACGTTACCGGTTACAATACCGGCCGCAACCGCATCGTTACCGTCGGGGCTGCCGACGGCCTTGAAGATCTGCAGACGGGTATGGTGTGGCAGCCCGAAAGCCGCCGCATAGGCCGCGACGGAACACCTTCCACTGTGTTTAATATTCCCATGCTCCAGCAGGGCGACCTGCAGTTCTACCGCGTCCAGTGGGCGGAAAACCGTTATGGCGAGAAGATAAAGCAGGGCTTCTCCTCTGCACCCAATGACGTATTCCCCGAGTTTTAATAAAAACATATATAAACAGCCGCACCTTTTGGTGCGGCTGTCTTTTCTTTTTGGTGCGGTTGTTTGCGCCTTATCTTATTTCGAATTTATAGGAAGTCTTGCTGTAGAATTTCTCACCTGCAAGGAGAGTGGCGGAGGGGAAGTTGTCATGGTTGGGTGCGTCGGGGAAGGTCTGAGTTTCGAGGCAGAAGCCGCCGCGGCTGACGTATTCGGCACCGTCCTTGCCCTTTATGCCCATGCCGAGACCGTTGCCGGTATAGAACTGTACGGCGGGGCGATCGGTATACATGGTCATAGCAATGCCGCTTTCGGGGGAGTATGCCACAGCACCGATGCGGAACTGACCTGCTTCACCGTCTATCGCCCAGTTATGATCGTAACCCTTGGGGCCGTTCAGCGCAGGGAAGTCCTCGTCAATGCGGGCTCCGATGGCGATGGGCTGACGCAGATCCATGGGAGTTCCTTCAACGGGAGCTATCTCGCCCGTGGGGATAAGGAATGCATCGGTGGGCGTGTAGTAGGATGCGCAAAGCTGAATTTCCTGCTGCTCTACGCTGCCGCTGTCCTGACCGGAAAGGTTGAAGTACGCGTGGTTGGTGGGGTTGCAGAGAGTGTCTGCGTCGCCGGTGCCTTCATATTCTATGGACAGTTCGCCATCGATGAGGGTGTAGCGCACCTGCATATCAAGATTGCCGGGGAAGCCTCCCTGACCGTCGGGAGAGGTAGTCTTAAGAGTGATGGAGCTGTCATCGGCGCTTACAACGTCCCATACCATGCAGTCAAAACCCTCGGGGCCGGAGTGGAGCTGATTTGCACCCTCGTTTGCGGGCAGGATATATTCCTTGCCGTTGAGTGTGAAGCGGCTGCCGCCGATGCGGTTGGCGAAGCGGCCTACGATGGCGCCGAAGAAGGTGCGGAAGGGAGTGTATTTTTCTGCAGTGTCGAAGCCGAGAACTACGTCGCGGAGCTTGCCGTTACGGTCGGGAACCATAAGGGTACGGAGTATGGCACCGTAGGTGAGTATCTCGCAGCTGACGTGTCCGTCAGTGAGAATATGAGAATGGACGGGAGTTCCGTCGGGAAGAGTAGCGCAAAGTTTCATAGCTGCCTCCTATAATTTTGCTTTATAGTCATAGTATAGAAAAAAAGTTCCGAAAAGTCCATATAAAATACTTATGTGCTTGCCATAAAAAGGGGGAATTTGATATAATAAAATATCAAAACAAATTTAGAGGGGAGACCACACCATGAAAGAATTTTTTCCTTCCATTCCTTATGTAAAGTACGAAGGCAAGGATACCGAAAATCCTATGGCATTCCGCTATTATAATCCCGACGAAGTTATCGCAGGCAAGCCCATGCGCGAGCACCTGAAGTTCGCTATGGCTTATTGGCATAACATGTGCGCAGAGGGTACCGATATGTTCGGCGTAGGCACCGTTGATAAGAGCTACGGCGGCGGTGATCCCATGGAGCAGGCCAAGAACAAGGCTATGGCAGCTTTCGAGTTTATGGATAAGCTTTCCATCGACTATTTCTGCTTCCACGACCGCGACATTGCTCCCGAGGGTGCAACCCTTGCCGAGTCCAACGCACGCCTTGACGAGATCACCGATTTCATCAAGGAACTTATGGAAAAGCACAATAAGAAGCTCCTTTGGGGTACTGCCAACTGCTTCAATAACCCCCGCTATATGCACGGCGCAGGCACTGCTCCCAACGCTGATGTTTTCGCCTTTGCTGCAGCTCAGATAAAGAAGGCCATTGAAATTACCGTCAAGCTGGGCGGCAAGGGCTATGTTTACTGGGGCGGCCGCGAGGGTTATGAAACCCTGCTCAACACCGATATGGGCAAGGAACTGGACAACATGGCATATCTGCTGAAGCTTACCAGCGAATATGGCCGTTCCATCGGCTTCGACGGCGACTATTACATCGAGCCCAAGCCCAAGGAGCCCACCAAGCACCAGTATGATTTCGACGCTGCAACCGTCTGCGGTTTCCTTGCCAAGTACGGTCTTGATAAGGATTTCAAGCTCAATATCGAAGCTAACCACGCAACTCTGGCAGGTCATACCTTCCAGCACGAGCTGAACGTTGCCCGCGTCAACGGTGCATTCGGTTCCATCGATGCTAACCAGGGCGATATGCTCCTCGGCTGGGATACCGACCAGTTCCCCACCAATATTTACGATACCATTCTCTGCATGCTGGAAGTCATCAAGGCAGGCGGCTTCACCAACGGCGGCCTGAACTTCGACGCAAAGACCCGCCGCGGTTCCTACGATTACGCCGATATGGCATACGCCTATATCGCAGGTATGGACGCTTTTGCCCTCGGTCTGCGCCTTGCTCTTAAGGTCATCGAGGACGGCCGCATTGACGAGTTCGTAAAGACCCGCTATGCCAGCTATGAAAGCGGCATCGGTGAGAAGATAAGCAACCGCACCGCTACCATTGAAGAACTGGAAAAGTACGCTCTGGAGATGGGCGAAGTAAAGACCAATATTTCCGGCAAGCAGGAATATCTGGAGAATATCATCAACCGCATCATCTTCGCCTGAGAGGTGGAGCCATGAACAAAACCGAAGCAAGAGCCCGCGCTGCGGCCCTTGTGGCGCAGATGACCGTGGAAGAAAAGCTCAGCCAGCTTCTCTATAATGCACCTGCCATCGAGCGCTTGGGCATCAATGAGCATAACTGGTGGAACGAAGCCTCCCACGGCGTTGCCCGCTCGGGTATGGCCACGGTATTTCCGCACGCCATCGCGCTGGCGGCTACCTTTGATCCCGAACTGATAGGTA
>JAFYLI010000114.1 GCA_017537165.1 Oscillospiraceae bacterium
AGCAATCCCCGCGGAGGCATCACCATCTGCGCTCCCTCCGATTTCATCAAGGTAAGCGACAATCTGTACATCTACTCCCGTGTAGAGTGCGAGTACTCCGGCACCATGGTTCTGGAGGTAATTGACCTTTACGGCATCAAGCAGATCGGCGTACGTCTTGGCTTCGATGAGAATGACGAGCTGGATTACGTTATGTATCGCGGTAAGGGCGTAATCACCGGTCAGGGCGCAACCTACGAGGAAATGACCGATTACGGCGAAAACCTTAACGTAAACGTCGGCGGAAATCCCGATGCCGTTAAGGAAAAGGGCGATCGCCCCGTTTACCGTCCTCAGCTGCTGCATCCCGATCTCACCAAGGAAGAGGTCGAGGCTTACATCGCAAAAAATACCAGCATATACAGCGGAACCTCCATCATGAAGGGTACCAACGATATGGACGAGAGCGAATACATGATCGGCAAGTCCTTCGCAATCAAGTTCGATGACGGTACCACCGGTTTGGAGTACGAAATTGTAGCCCTCAACACCCTCAAGTGGCGTAATGTCGGTGAGACCGAGTGGCACGAGGAAATGTATAAGGCATTTGAGCCTGCCGAGAATATCATTCTCTTCAGCCATATGCAGACCGGAACTCCCGACCATCACAATATCACCAATGCCATCGACTTCTCCAACGGCCTCGTTACCTGCGTTGACGCAAAGATCGGTAACTACCGCAGCGCTTGGGAAGTTGGCAACTGCGTACACTTCGGTGTTCTTGAAATGGAAGGCGTAACTCCTCCCACTGTTCGCCGCCATGAGTTTACTACCGATCTGGTCGGTAAGTCCTATGCATGGGTATACAGCGACACTATGAGCTCCATCCACGTTTATTCTTCTCCCGAGTCCTACTCCTGGACCATCTTCCTTGATGGCAATGCAGGCGGCATGATGTGGAGCTCTCCCTGCTTCTACATTAAGCTCCGCGAGGATGCCTACATGTTTGCCTGGGTAGAAGAGAAGTGCAACGGCAGCCAGGGTCTTATGGTATTCAACCCCAGACTTATGCACGATGCAGGCTATTTCTTCCACGCTGACCACGAAGGCCTCAGCCTTACTACCTTCGGCGCATATTCCAGAACCTGCGGCGAATTCGACATTAAGAAGTATTTCGATATGAAGAACCGCGGCTGATAAAAACAGTCATCCCCCGAACGGTTATGAGCCGTTCGGGGGATTTTGATTATTCTGCAGCTGCCTTTATTTTTGCGTAAACCTCGGGCAGTTTTTCCTCCATGTTGAAGGACTTCATGTCGGGGCCTGTCCAGATGTGGAACGTGGTGGCCTCGGCAACCATGGCTCCGTTGTACCATGTTTCGTATTTAAGTTCCAGCTTCTTGGAGGCATAGGAAACGATGGAGGTCTTGATAGTTACCTGACCGGGATAGGTAACGGGTGAGCGGTACTGCATATGCAGATCTACCATGGGCGGGTTTATGCCCAGCTTGTCCATATCGGAGAAAGAGAAACCCATATCGGCGAAAAATGCCATGCGGGCAATTTCGTACCATACGGCGTATATGGAGTGGTGAACTATACCCATTCTGTCGCAGTCGGGATAGCGCACGTCAATAGTTGTTTCGTTAATAAGCATGTTCGTTCCTCCCTTTGATATCAGTTTACCAAAGGGAGGCCGTTTTTTCAAGCTATTCCACGATTTCGCCCAAAACATCAGCCATGCAGTCGGCGAAGAGACGCACTGCGGTCTCGGCTTCGGCAAGAGTGTTGCCGTCGGTGCCTACCTCGATAAGAAGATAGCCGGGTGCCATGTGCTGGTTGTAGCGCTGGTCGGAAACGAGGATAGGGCGGGAAAGACCGGGATACCTCCGATCCATGCTTTGCTGAAGGCGCAGAGCCAACTTCATGTTTTCCTGCCAATCGGGAAAACTGAGACCCGCTTCTCCGGTGGCGGAGATCAGCATGATCTGAGCGCTCGGACTTTCGTCGGGTGCGGTATATTCCGTGCGGTATATCGTGCCGTTTTCGGTGGTGGCAGAGTCCCGATGCAGGTCGATTATAACATTTACGGTTGGATATTTGCGCAGATATTCCTCCACGGAGTGCAGTGAACGTGAGTAAGAACCACTGTAAGAGGGGTAATCGTAAAGGTTGGAATCGTGAATGACGGTTAACCCTCGGGCGGAAAGCTCTTCAGTGAGGACGGCACCGACGTGTATTACGTTTTTCGTCTTGTCAACGGTGCGGGAAATGTCGCTTTCCTCATAAGCTCCGCCTTCCTGAGAATATGCTTCGCTGCCGTGGGTGTGGAGAATGAGTACCTGAGGTGCACCCACCTGCAGGGTATAATTCAGCGGTTCGGCCAAAAGCCTGTCTATGTCTATTACGTAAGATGTTTTGTTTTTCAGCAGCGGCTTTTCGATGGCGTTATCGTCTGCGGGCGAGTGGAATAGTCCGGCCTGTGCCGAATCGGCCTGCAGGAGAAGCGGCTGAATGGGAGCAGGTTCATGCAATATTTCGGCGCTTTCGCTTGTTATGACGGCGGCATCGGCGGAGTTTGTGCTGCATCCGAAAATTGCTGAGGCAAAGGCGGTATTTTCTCCGAGTTTGCGTAAAGCGTTGCCTGCGGGGGCCGGTACGGTAGGCGTAAACAGAAAATACATTGTGGCAGCAAATGCCGCAAAGAGAATAAACTTGCATAAAAATTTTTTCATAAGGCCCCTCCAAAGGGAAAAAGTTAAAGGTTTATTCAATATATATGTCGTTTCGCCGCTTGTAAGAACCAAAAAAATATGATACAATACTCTGTACGATTTTTGTATTAAGGAGAATAATTATGATTTCTTATAAGACTCAGGGCACTTGCTCCAAGATGATCAACATTGAGCTGGAAGGCGATATTATCAAGAAGGTAGAGTTCATCGGCGGCTGCCCCGGCAACGTCATCGGTCTTGCAAAGCTTTCCGAAGGCAGATCCGCAGAGGACATTATCAAGCGCGTTGAAGGCGTTACCTGCGGCTTCAAGCCCACCTCTTGCCCCGACCAGCTGGCAAAGGCTCTCCGAATGGCTCTGGCAGAGCAGGCTCAGGCATAAGAGGTAACTTTATGTGGCAGAAATTTAAAGCACTTTTCGGTGCTCAGGACATGACTGTAGGCAATCCATCAAGAGCATTGCTGAAGTTTGCCCTGCCTATGCTTTTGGGTAATATTGCCCAGCTGCTTTACAGCACCGTAGACTCCATAATCGTTGGTAAATACGTTGGTGACCTTGCTCTCGGCGCTATCGGCGTCAGCGGCCCCATCGTAAATATGTTCCTCATTCTGTTTATGGCCGTAGGTACGGGCGTTACCGTTATGGTTTCCCAGTATTTCGGCGCAAAGGATTTTGAGAAGCTGGGTATTTCCATAGGAAACTCCATCACTCTTATCCTTATCTCCGTAATCGTTATAATGGCTGCGGGTATTCCACTGGCCGCACCTTTGCTGAAAGTAACCAACACCACCGCCGATATTTTTGACATGGCTCACGCCTATCTGGTTATCATGTTCATCGGCGCTTTCGGTAACGGCTTCTATAACATTATTTCGGGTATTCTTCGCGGTCTCGGCGAGTCTGTATTCCCCCTGCTGGTACTGCTTGGTACCACGGTGGTCAATATCGTTCTCGATCTTCTGTTCGTCTGCGTGTTCCACATGGGCGTAGCAGGTGCCGCATGGGCAACCATTATTGCTCAGACCCTTTCCGCACTGGTATGTCTGCTGAAGCTGTTTACGATGAGGGACATCGTAAAGCTCAATGCAAAGATGCTCAAGCCCGTAGGCTTCTACACCAAGAAGATAATCGTGCTGGGCCTTCCTTCCGGCATTGCGCAGGGCATACTTTTTGTGTCCATCCTCTTTGTTCAGAGCCTTATCAACAGCATGGGCAGCATGGTCGTTGCTACTACCACTGCCGTTATGCGTGTTGACTCCTTTGCGATGCTGCCTTGCCAGACCTTCAGTATGGCTGCATCTACCTTTACCGGACAGAACATGGGCGCAAACCGTATGGACCGTGTCCGTCAGGGTACCAAAGCCGTTGTAACCATGTCCCTTATCGCATCGGTAGCGCTGGTAACGCTGCTGCTCATCTTCGGTAAATTTGCGCTTGGATGGTTCACCGAAACTCAGGCAGTAATAGATTTGGGATACCGTATGATATGCATCATGTCTGTGGCTTATGTGGTCATGGCTTTCATGCAGGGCTTCAGCGGCGTAATGCGCGGCGCAGGCGATACAATGGCATCCATGTGGATAACCCTTTGCATCAACGTTGTTGTCCGTATTCCCACCGCTTACATACTTGCACACTTTACCAAGAGCCCCGAGTGGCCCACCGGCAGCCCCGATGCGATCTACGGCTCCATGGTTATTGCATGGGTAGTTGGCGCGATAATCACTATCGCGTACTACTGTACCGGCAGATGGAAGAAGAAAGCACTGGTCAAGGTTTCGGAAGAGTGATCCCAAAAGAAAAGCATCCGTACATGAGCTTTTGATGACTGTTTGTGCGGCGATGCCAGATGGAGGATTTTTATGCATAGAAAAGTAAAAATGAACTATATGAAGCTGGTTCTGCCTCTCACTGCGGCGCTTCTTATCCTCGCCATTGTGATAATGTTTATTACCGGCTTTGGTATACGCTACGGTCTTATGACCTCTGTGCCCATTACGAGCATTCCCGAAAGTGAGCTTTCCGGTGCCTGCGCTCAGGTACGCGTGAACGAAATAGAGGGTACCTTTGCGAGAAAAGGCCACGAGGTAGAGGAAGGCCAGGAAGTGGACATCATTGAGCGTTACTGCATGGTAGCACTTGGTGAAGATAAGTATATCGGCGTGCATATCTCCGGCGAGGAGGATCTCTACGCTGTAGAGAAGATGGCTGCCGCTATTGAACAGTTCGGTCTTGAAGAGGCCAAGGCAATGGATTACGGCCTGCTGCGCGGCAGCGTAAATCCCATGAGCGATGAGCTTTATGCCCTTTTCTGCAGCTGGGGCGACGAGTATGTAAAGAGCGCTCTTGAGGCCAACGAGTATGAAGATGTTCTCCTGCCTCTGATGCTGGAAGTAGATTATTACGGCAGATTCCACCAGAGCATATGCATAACCCTCACGGTTATTGCCATTGTGCTGGCTGTGCTGGCGATTGTTCTCTTTGGATCCTCCTTTACCGGCCTGTGGGATAAGCCCGTTCGTGCCGAGATCAAGAAGGTGGGCAAGGAAAAGCTTGAAGAAGAGTTCAAAGCTGCCGATTCCTTTGCGGACAAACTCTACATCGGTGACAAGCATACATGGTGCTTCCAAAAGCTGACTACCGATATTTTCAATACTGCCGATATCATTTGGGCATATGCCCGCAGCCGCCGTCTTGAGGGTGGCAAGCTGACTTGGTATCTGGTTATGAAGACCGGCGACAAGCGCGAATACAGCGTTCATCTGGGCGAAGCTGCCAAGGTCAAAGAGGCTGAAGATGTGCTCAAGATCAAGGTTAAGCCCCTTTGCACCGGTTTTGATAAGGAAAAGCAGAAGCTGTACGATAAGGATATAGCCACTTTCCGCTCCAAAACCAAGAACGGAACCATATAATTTCAAATCCCCGAAAACCATATTGGTTTTCGGGGATTTTTGTCGTAATCAAGTTGCACTGCAGGCGCAGGGATAGTATAATTGAAAATACAAACCTGAAGCGAATAAAAGGGGGAGATTTTTGTGAAAAAATACACCTTGTTTGTTTTGATACTGTGCATGGCACTGTTGGCAGGCTGCGGCCTGACCGACAAGGCTGAGCCGACGCCGTCCGTAGGGGAAGAAAAACCGACGCAATCAACAACGGAGCCGCGTCCCGAGGAGAGTGCGCAGCCTTCTGATGATGCGGTTGGCCCTCCCGACGTATCGGGTAGTAAGCCCAATGAAAGCTACCCCGTAGAGTCTCCCGCGCCCACGGATTCCGTGCCGGAGTATACTGAGCCGCCCGTGGCAGACGAACCTGCGGATGAGCCCGTCCAACCCTCGACCGGCCCCTATTTTGAGCCTTATCCCGATATAAGGGCCGATGCAGAGTTTGTAGGCGAATGGTTTGCGCGCGAAGCGGATTCCTCGGGTGAGCTGCGGGCAATAAAGCTTGTTATCGGAGCGGACGGTACCGTCAGCTTCAATTACGGAGTGCCCTACAGTGAAGTGCTGGAAGTGTTTGAAGGCCGCTGGCGTGAAGATGGCGAATTGCTGATTCTCGAACTTCATGGTGGCCCCGCTGCCGCTGGAGGCAGCTATGAGCAGGATAACTGCCGCGATATGGAAGTTCATTTCCGCTGGGAAGAGCAGGGAATCGCTATTGTCTGTGAGCATATGGGCGGCAACCCCTTGCTTCCCGGTACCTCGGGCGAGTGGTTTACTCTCCGTCCTTTTGATGCTTTCCTGTACGCGGGAATGTGGAGCACGTCGGACGGCAGCACGGAGTATCGTCTGCAGCTTAAGGAGAACGGCGGCTGCACATATAGCGTTACAGAAGATGGTGTGTTGCATGAAGAGTATGACGGTACATGGCGCTACAAGGATGGTCAGCTGACCTTGTCCGTGACTATGTGTGGCGGCAGTGCCTACGAAGCTGGTCGGCGTGGTCAAATAGCGGGTACTTACAGAGAAGAATACAGTCCTGCAGATGAGCTTGTACTCAGCCATATATCCGGCAGTGCCATTACCGGTGCTATGGAAGCCAACGGAACAGATACGTTTAAAAAACAGTGAGTATACGGAAAAGAGGACGGCTTCCTGCCGTCCTCTTTAGTGAAATTTATCGGTGGGGTGAGCGTAATGCAGTTGTGGGATATTTATCATTCTGAAATACCGGCATTTCTGGCGGAAGCAGCAAATACAGCAGCGATGCAGCGCTTGAATGATGTTGGCATGAACTGCGGCTGCGAGTATACCAAATTTCCGCTGTTTGCGAATATTGAGCCTTATTCACGCTACGATCACAGCATGGGAGTGGCGCTGATCGTATGGCATTTTACAGAAGATAAGGCGCAGGCTATGGCAGGACTGCTCCATGATATTTCAACACCGGCCTTTGCCCATGTAATAGACTTCCTGCACGGAGACCACATGACGCAGGAAAGCACGGAGCAGGGGACAGAAAATGTTATCCGCGGCTCTGCGGAGCTTTGCGAGGTCCTCCATAGGTGTGGTCTTGCGGTGGAAAATGTTACGGATTACCATCTCTACCCCATTGCGGATAACGATTCCCCAAAGCTTTCTGCAGACCGCTTGGAGTATACTCTTGGCAACGGTGTGAATTATGGAATAATTAAGAGGGAAGAAGCGGCTGCGCTCTATGGAGATTTGACCGATGGGGAAAACGAATGCGGCGAAACGGAACTTGTGTTTAAACATGCGGAAATAGCGCGTGCTTTTGCGGATGTCGCATTGGAATGCTCCAAAATCTATGTCGCAGATTCAGATAGATATGCCATGCAGAGTCTTGCGGAACTTTTAAAATGTGCCATTGAAAATGGCATTCTTTCGGAAACGGATTTATACCTGCAGGAACAGACCATCATAGCGAAGTTGCAGCAATCGCCCTTAGCTGAACGATGGGAATGTTTCTGCAATTACAGCGAGATAATTTGCAGCGAAATGCCCACCGAGGACGGTGTATGGCTGAGCGTTCCAGCGAAGAAGCGCAGCATAGACCCGTATATAATGGGCGTTGGACGCGCATCTGAAATATTCTCAGACTTTCGTGAGCAACTGTGCAAGTTCCGTGAATCCGCGCAGGATTATTGGATGAGAGCGAGATGAGAATATGGGTTCTCGTCGTTGCCGCGTCACATAAAGCAATTAATGAAGTCGCGCTGCGATGAAATCCTTGCTTTGCTCGGATGAAATCTGCTTCGCAGATGAAATTAAATCCACCCATCCGCCGTCGAGGCGGATTTCATCCCC
>JAFYLI010000115.1 GCA_017537165.1 Oscillospiraceae bacterium
CACCCATAGCGGAGGCCGATTTTCAGCCTCCGCTATTCGGTTTTCAGTCCATTCCGGACTTAAATGCTTAGATTACGATGAAGTGCATTACACGGGTTGCCGTTTTAGGATTCTGCCGCCCTCTGCTCTGCCGATACAAGCCGAGCCGTTTCTATGTAATGAGCAATTCCGCCTCCGTTACGGGGTTTCAACGGTTTTTCGCCTGCTTTGGTGATAGCAGACGGGGCAGCCGCTCTTCTGACCCTTGGCGCGAGTATAAACTTTCGCCTGCCACTCATGGCCATGCTCGCATTGCCACCAAACTTTTTTAGTGGTGCAGTATGTAACCATTTCCGGGGTTAGGTCTCCGTTCAAGATAGGATGCCATTGAGCGGCCACGTCGGGGCTCTTTGTGGCGAGGTCGTTAAAACCGGCAAGGATGCGCTTGCCGGAACAATAGGGGCAGTTGTAGGTTCTGGATACTCTGTCTGCAATTCTGGCTTGGTATTCATGACCGTGTTCACAGCGCCACCAGACGTTTCTTGCACTGCCGACCGTAACCATTTCCGGGGTCAGCGCGCCATTAAGTATAGGATGCCATTGAGCCGCGATCTCGGGGTTCAGCGCGGCTAAATCATTCTCGCCGGGGCTTATTACTTTGCCCGAACAGACCGGGCAACCGGTTTCCTTTTGCCTTGTGCGAGAGTGTATCGCCACTTTCCATACGTGGCCTTTTTCGCAGCGCCACCAAGCTTTTGCAGTGCTGCCGTAGGAGACCATATGGGGAGCAAGACCGTCATTCAATGTAGGATGCCACTGGGCCGCTATGTCCGGATTCACGGTAGCCAAATCATTGAAGCCGGCCAAAACCTTTCGGCCCTCGCAATAAGGACAGCCGGATTTTTCGCGCGTACGATTCCTTATCATCGCGAAATAGTCATGCCCTTTGGGACAGATCCACCAAACCTTTTTGGAACTGAACGCGGTTACTTCCTCCGGTAGTAGTCCTTCGTTTTTGCTTGGATGCCACTGCGATGCGATTTCCGGAAACTTGCCGGCAAGATCGTTGAAACCGGCCAAAACCTTTTTACCATCGCAGTAAGGGCAACCGGTATCACGAATAGCCCGCGCGTAAACCTCCGCCTCGTAACAGTGCCCAAGCTCACAGCGCCACCAAGCTTTTTGGGGGCTTCCGTAGGATACCATCTGCGGGGTCAATCCCTCATTCAACGCTATATCCCACTGATCAAGCAACGCAAGACGATCAGTTTCTATACAATAGTCATAAAGAGATTTTCCCATAAATGAATACCCTGTCTCGTCTCAGCTGTGAAATATCAGGCCGCAGGCGTTGCGCGTAATTTCACATTTGAGCGGTTTACAAGGGCTCATTATGTTCTGCGTCAGCAGAACATAAAAACAGGGGCCCCTGTTTTTGGTCATAAATATACACATTCATTATACACTCAAATTTACAATTGTAAATATTATTCCGGAAATTAATTGCGCTATTTCAAAATTTTATTAAAAAAGGCACAGAACCGCACCCTCGCTATATATTATAATAGGTATAAATCTCCAAGTTTTGTCAGTTATTGGGCAAGCTTAGCAGTAATCTCGGTGCAGCGCACACACCTCATCCACCGCAAGCGGTCCCCCTTCCCCTCAAGGGGAAGGTTAACCCGTATCCTACATTATCCGACAGTCTCAGTCCTACAAGTTTGATTTAATTTCATTCGTTGTTCGTAGGGCAGGGGCCTGCCCCTGCCGCATGCACCGCACCAAAGTTCTGTCATTCCGAGCGAAGCGTGGGAATCTCCGCACTTCATATAAGATCGGCAGTAACATCGTCTGCGGAGATGCTTCGCTGCGCTCAGCATGACATGGGTTTGGGTGCTCTTATTTAAACATCGGGTTAAGCTTCTCCTATGATGAGAAGCTGGCGGCGAAGCCGTCTGATGAGGTGGTCAACCCAAGGCAGAACGGGCGAGATTGGCAGTAAAATCAAGGGCTTTTTATGCGCTTAGTTCTTCCCACCGGAAAGAGCAGCTGCGGTGTCGAGAATCAGCCAGCCGTCCACCGTCTGCGCAGAGGTGAGAACGGCATCCGCCACATTTTGGGCGGTAAGGCTCATATCGCTCTGCCAAAGGAGCGCGGCGGCGGCACTGACGTAAGCGGTGGCATAGGAGGTACCTTTCGCGCCATAGGTCTTTCCGTTGCGGGAGGCAAGCCAAATGTCCTCACCGGGGGCGAGGATGTCAGCCGTGCCGTTCTGCTGGGTGAAGTCGGACACTTCCAGATGCTTGTCATGAGAGCCAACGGTCAGCACGCCATCATAATCAGCGGGGTAATAGAGGTCAGTGCTGTCACCCTCGTTGCCCGCGGCTGCAATTACCAATGCCCCCTGCTTCTGCACATAGGCAATGGCATCGCGGAGGGCGGGGTCATCCTTCTTTGTGCCAAGGCTCACATTGATTATACATGCTCCGTATTTATCCAAACTGTCCCGGATGGCCTGCGCCAGCACTTCGGGAGTGGCGGACACCACTTCCCCGTCCACCTTATCGGCAATTACCAGCGGCACAACAGAAATCTCAGGCGCGGTGGCTTCAATTCCCGCGCTTTCGCAGCCCAAAATGACGCTGACTACCGCCGTGCCGTGATTGATGTGGTCTTCCGTATCCTCGGAATCGGTCACATAGTTGTGGCCGACGAGCAGTCTTTCACTTTGTATGGCAGTGGTGGACACACCGGTATCCAGCAAGGCTATTATAATTTCCTCCCGCTGCGGTGTTTCGGGCGTTTCCTGCTGCGGCGCACAGCCTGCAAGCAGAAAAAAGGTCAATATGATGGCGCATAGCTGTTTCATAGTTTTCTCCTTTAAAATCAACACCGCAGGGCTTAGACCACAAATGGGAACTGCAGTAACTACAGCGCATAAGAAGTAAAACAATGGGTTAAGCTTCTCCCTTGAGGAGAAGCTGGCGGCGAAGCCGACTGATGAGGGTCCGCGCAAGCGGCAAAACAGCATAATTACTATGTTTTCGGCACTTCGTGCCGCCCCCTCATCCGTCATTTGCTTGCGCAAATGCCACCTTCCCCTCCAGGGGGAAGGCTTGCCTCACTGCAACTGCTGTCTACAGTTTTTTGACAGTCATGCCCGCTTTCAGTGGGGTTAGGAATGACATAATCAATGTGCAGCGGTTGTTCTTTATGACGCTGCATATCCGGAGCGCCGAGGGCGGCGCTCCCTACAAGTTTTATATTACTGCATTCCTTGCCCTACGGTCAAGGCTGTTTGGCAAAGAATGCAGTACGCGAAGAGCCTCCCCAAGACGGGGAGGCTCTTTGGTTATGGGATTAGTTTACTCTGCGATATTGGCATCGGTAGCGGTGTACATTTCATCGGCAGCGCCGTAGACGCCACCCTCTACACCATAATCAATACCATAGTTCAGCACGGGACAATCAAGGTGGTATTCATCCATTGCAGTTCTTACACCGGCCCAGTCTACATAGAACTCGGTGAAGCTGACGCGGGTGATGAATCTGTTGAAGATCGGGTTGCTGAAGTATGCAACGAGCTTGGGAGCATTCGGATAAGAGTAGGGATCGTAATCTGCCTTGTAATTATCCGAAATAATGGTATCGCTGATGGTAATATAGCCGTCGCTGTAATTCAAGCCGTAGGACGAGGCATCTACCTTTCGGCCCAGGCAACTGCCGGTAACGGTATACGTTTTCGTTACCGAGCTGCCCTCAAACCATTCGGAAACGTCATACTGCTCGCTCTTGAAGAGTCTGGTGCTGTTTTCGTATACATCCAGACGGATCCAGCCCAGCTTCCAGCCCGAAGCAAGACCCTTCTTCTTAAATCTGATCGTTACATCCACGCTTCCGTTTATCTCCAGAGAGCTTGGAACACTGACGCTGTAGGAGTCTGTGTCGCCCTGTTCAAAGTCATTGTAGTCGCTCTTGTCCAGAGAACTATAGCTGCCGTCTCCTATTTTTGCGGAAATTTCGGAATCCGTTCCGGCATTATGCTCGTCTGCGGTGTGCAGTACAAGCTTATAGCTGAATTTATCACTTGCCGATACGGTAACGGTCGCTGCAACGGGTTCGGACGCATTGTAGTTCATTCCTTCAGCCAAACGTGCGTAAACAGTGTATGTACCGGAACTCAGATCATAAATAACACCAGTATTGGACCATGTTCCATTAGAACCGACCTTATACTCGATGGCACCATCGCCTACAGCGGATTCGATCTCCAGTGTGGGGATCACCGCGCGGCCGTGGGCTTCCGCGCTGAGTGTGCCGCTGAGACTGCTGCTTGCTTTTTCGATGGTCAGAATGCCGGTGATGGTCTGAGAGAAGGGAGCGTAGTAATCGTCGGCGGGACGGGTGATGGTTACATCGTAGGTACCTGCGTTGACGGGGTAGCCGTCCTCATAGTCATTGGCACCCTGGCGCATGAACTTGATGGTGAACTCGCTGGGGTCAATGGTGGGAGAACCCTCGGGAGCGGTTGCCCATACGCTGGGAACCATCTCCACAGCCGCACCCACGGTGTAGACGGGATTGGTTTCAAAGGCTTCGTAGGCAAAGGTCTTTTCGATCTCTACCAGCTGATGCCACTTGGCGTAGAGAGTCTGAGCACCTACGAAATCAACGATGGTCTCAGCGGTTACCTCGGTGGTGTACTCGGTGTCGGTGAACCAACCCTTGAAGGCAAAACCGTCGCGGGTGGGTACAGGCAGCTCGCCGTAGGCAGAGCCGTATATAACGTTCTTGCTGCCTTCATCGCCGCTCCAGCTGTTACCGCCGTTTACATGGAAGGTAACGGTGCATTCATTAGCTGTCCATCTCGCATAAACAGTGGTGTCAGCCTTGGGCATAAGTCTTTCGTTGAACTGAGTGGTCAGCTCTGCGTCTGCGTACCAGCCGCCGAATGCGAAGCCATCGCGGGTGGGTACGGGCAGGGTACCGATAAGGCTGCCGCCGACGCGGGTGAGGTTTTCAAGCTCAGCGCCGCCGTTCTCCTCAAAGAAGATGGTGTAGCTTTCGCCTTCAATAGCGCCGCACTCAACGAAGTAAGTTGTGGTGCCGTTTACTGCGCCCAGCTCGGGGGATACGTTCTTGACGGCCATGCCGTTCTCGGCAGCAAGGGTGTAAATATCATAGGCTGCGAATTCGCCCTTGCGGACGCGCTCGGTAACGGACTCGACATCAATGCCGCTGAATACATAGGTGATCAGCGCAGAGTCATCTGCATAGTTTGCGGTTGCGGTGATGCCGCTTCTTACTGCCTCGGCAACGGAACCGGTGATGGGTCGGCTGAGGTCGATGACCTGCTCCTGCTTATTGGCGATAACGGTTGCCTCGGTGGTAACGCCAACAAACTTGGTATAAGCGGTGTTGGCGACAGAGGTGCCGGTGCCTTCCAGCGCAGAGAAGTCGAAGGTGTTGCCGTAGGTGGTATAGAAGGTGCGGGAGGTGGTAGAACCGTTGGCATTCTGAATGCCGTTTACAGTGATTGCATACTGAGTATAGGCAACATCAGCATCATAGCTGGTATTGGCGA
>JAFYLI010000116.1 GCA_017537165.1 Oscillospiraceae bacterium
CCGCAGACCGCCGCCGTGATGGATGACCACGGTGGTACCGTACATATCGTCGGAGAACACCTGCTCAACGGTGCCTTCGGCAGCGGCGATTACCTTGCTGCCCAGACCTGCAGCAATATCAAGACCCGTGTGGGTGCGCCAGTCGGCCATGGTACGGCTGTAAACCAAGGCTTCAACGCTGTGGGGCGTCTCGATAGTTCCTGCAACGGGCCATACGAAAACCTCGGGCAGGCTGCCCTTGTTTATTTCGGCCATGACTTCCTCGGGCATAGGCTTGCCCTCCATTACGGGCTCGGCAGGCTCGTCGGGGATAACGATGGTTTCGGGCTCGGACTTCTCGGGCTTAGGCTGCGCCGTAACGGGCGGCAGCGGCTCCACGGTAGGAGCAGCGGGAGCGGAGGTCGGTACTGCGCTTGCCATAACGGAAAGAGCGGTGCTGTCGGCTTCGTCTTCAAGTCCTCCGATGCTGCCGGAAATCATCCACGCGGAAACGCCGATGACGGCAACGCAAAGGAAAAGGACTATGTAGAAGCCCTTCTCGCCGACAAATCTGAATATCTTGTCCCAGCGGGACTGCTTTTCATTCAAAAATCTCACCTCATAAATTGATTGTGAGCTTATTATTGCCGCCTCGAGGGAAATTATACATAAATCGGAAAGTGATGTGAAAATTCCTATGGAAATCAAGGATATAGTAAAAACCGTGGACCATACCCTGCTCAAGCAGTGCTCCACAAGCGCGGATATAGAAAATCTCTGCCGCGAAGCGGTGAAGTACGGCGCGGCCTCCGTCTGCGTGCCCCCCAGCCACGTAAAGACCGCTGCGGAGTTTTTGAAGGGCGCGCTGCCCGTCTGTACGGTCATCGGTTTTCCAAACGGGTACAGCACCACTGCCGTAAAATGCTTTGAAACTGCCGACGCCATCGCAAACGGTGCGGAGGAGATAGATATGGTGGTCAACCTCGGCTTTGTCCGTGAGGGTCGCTTTGATAAGGTGCTGGATGAGATAAAGGCTGTCAAGGCTGCCTGCGGCGGTAAGCTGCTGAAGGTAATTATCGAAACCTGCCTGCTCACCGAAAGCGAAAAAATCGAGCTTTGCCGCGTGGTAAACGCATCGGGCGCGGAGTTCATCAAGACCTCCACAGGCTTCGGCGGTGGCGGTGCTACCCGCGAGGACGTGGCACTTATGCGCCGCGAAAGCGCCGACCATGTGAAAGTGAAGGCATCGGGCGGCATAGCATCCCTTGAGGACGCCGAGGACTTCATAAACCTTGGCGCGGAACGTCTTGGCACCAGCAGGGTAATCAAAAGTGTAATGGAATTGGAGAGTAAAGAGTGAAAAATCTCAGCAGCAGCGAAGCTAAATATATACAGATGACGGAAACTCCCATGCCGAAGCTGGTCACGTCAATGGCACTTCCCGCCATGGCCAGCACGCTGATAACCACCGTCTACAATATGGCGGATACGTTTTTCGTATCTCAGATAGGCACCAGCGCATCCGCTGCCGTAGGCGTGGTTTTCGCCGTAATGAGCCTTATTCAGGCTTTGGGCGGCGGATTCGGTATGGGCGCGGGCAGTATCATAAGCCGCAAGCTTGGCGAGAAAAAGGACGATGAAGCAAGCCTTTATGCCAGCTGTGCCTTTTTCGGAGCGTTGAGCTTTGGCGCAGCAATACTGATAATAGGCTTGGTGTTCCTTGAGCCGCTTATGCGGCTTTTGGGCGCTACAGATACCATGCTGCCCTACGCAAAAGACTATGCGCGGTATATTTTCATTGCCGCGCCCATAATGTGCTCTTCCTTTGTCCTCAATAACGTAATGCGCTCGCAGGGCAAGGCCGTGATGGCCATGGTGGGCATGAGCCTTGGCGGCGTGCTGAATATGGCGCTGGATCCGCTGCTTATCTTTACCTTTGATATGGGTATCTCGGGCGCGGCTATCGCCACCGCCCTCAGCCAGCTTATAAGCTATATCGTAATGTGGATAATGTTTACCTCCCGGGAGAGTATCGTGCGTATAAGTCCGTCCCGACTGAGCAGAAAAGCGGGAGACTATCTTGCCATACTGAAAATCGGTTTTCCCACAATGTGCCGTCAGGGTCTGGCCAGCGTAGCATCTGCGCTGCTGAACGTGCAGGCCTCCGTTTACGGCGACGCCGCTGTTGCCGCGGTTACTATTTCCAACCGCGTATACCTTTTCGTGCGAAACGTTGTCCTCGGTATCGGTCAGGGCTTCCAGCCCGTTGCCGGCTATAACTTCGGCGCGGGCAAGCTGAAGCGCGTAAAGGAAGCGTTCCGCTTCTCTGTTGCCGTTGCTACGGTGATTTGCCTTGTTTTCGGCGGCCTTATATGGTTCAACGCGGAAAGTGTCATTTCCTGGTTCCGTGCCGACGATGCTGAGGTTATCGCCATCGGTACAACGGCGCTGCGTTTCGTGGCGGCGGTGATCCCGTTCATGGCCTTCTCCACCTTTGTCAACCAGCTTTATCAGTGCCTTGGCTTTGCCAAGCAGGCCACGGTGCTTGCCTCCAGCCGTCAGGGCATATTCTACGTTCCCTTTATTTTCATCCTGCCCGCCCTCTTAGGATTGACGGGCGTACAGCTGGCTCAGCCTATGTCCGACCTTTGCACCTTCTTCCTCTGCATACCCTTCCAGATATGGTTTTTCCGCAAGGTTATCAACAAAGCGGAAACATAGCGATAACTGCCGCAAAAAACGATAATACGCAGAAATTTGAAATAATGGTTAAGCTTCTCCTGTGAGGAGAAGCTGGCGGCGAAGCCGACTGATGAGGTAGACAATTTGGCAGAACGGGTTAGCCTTGCGGAAAAATCAATGCGTATCTTACACCTCATCCACCGCAAGCGGTCCCCCTTCTCCTCGAGGAGAAGGTTAAACTTTATCGTATTGCCAATCTTCGTTAATAACATCTCGGTAAACGGACAAGCCGCAGCAGAAGAAAGAAAAGAGCAAGGAGTTAATTCTCCTTGCTCTAATTTTTTAACGATAGTATTCTTCGCGGGTTATTTCATATTGAAGTTCGCCTGACGTAATTCCGGTTTTGGGGTAAAACCTGGTTTTTGTATTGTCGGTAAGTGTCATACCCAATTTTTGCATAACCCTCTCTGATGCGGAATTGGCTGAATCGCAGTGAGACATTACTTTGCTTGCAGATAACGTGTTGAAAGCATATTCGATCAGTGCTGTTGCGGCTTCCGTGGCAATGCCCTTGCAACGATAATCTTTGCGAATTATCCAGCCTATTTCGTAAACAGCGGTGGAATGTCTATGCTCAAGGTTAATTCCACCAACAATGATCCCTTCGTATACTATTACATATTCACGATCGCCCGGGAAGGCTTTGTTCCATTCGGCAACGGCGTAAGAAACGAAATCCTCTGTATCGGCCTTGGTTTCTTTGGGGATATAGGTCATCATTGTGATGCTTTTATCTCCGGCGTACTCATGAATCGCATCAGTATCATTTGTGGTAATGGGCCTAATTAATAGGCGTTCGGATGTAATTATATCATGTGTCATAGTAATTACCTAGGTATAAGTGCTGCGATTACATGAACATGCAGAGGATAATGGGAATAAACACTGCGGGGAGGTAGTTGGCTGTCTTCAGCTTGGTAACGCCCAGCATATTCAGTGCCAGCGCGATAATGAGCAGACCGCCTACGCAGGTCATTTCCGCAACAACGTAGTCGCTGAGGAAGGGCTGTACCCACTGGGCACAGAGAACGATGATGCCCTGATATACCAGTACCGCAGCGGCGGAGAGGAATACGCCTACGCCGAGGGTGGAGGCGAAGATGATCGCGGAGATACCGTCCAGCATGGACTTGGTGTAGATCATTTCGTGGTTGCCGGTAAGGCCGCTCTGAATGGAGCCTACGATGGCCATGGAGCCAACGCAGAAGAGGAGGCTTGCGGAAACGAAGCCTTCTGCGATAGAGGTCTTGCCGTCATCCTTGGAGAGCTTGCGCTCGGCCAGCTCACCGAGAGAGTTCAGGCGGCGGTCGATGTCCAGCAGGGAGCCGATGACCGCACCCACAACGATGGAGAGAATTGCGATAAGAGCATTGGTGCCGGAAAGAGAACTGCTGATACCGATGTAGAGAACGCAGAGGGCAACGCCCTTCATTACTACGTCGCTTATCTTCTCGGGAAGTCCCTTTTTCAGCAGCAGGCCGATAAAGGTGCCGGCGATTACCGCCAAAGCGTTTACTATTGTACCTAACATTTTTGCGCCTTCTTTATCTTTATTACTGGGCGTTCTGGCTCAGATATGCGTTGATGAAACCGTCGAGATCGCCGTCCATAACGGCGTTGATGTTGCCGTTTTCAAAGCCGGTACGGGTGTCCTTTGCAAGGGTGTAGGGCATGAAAACATAGGAGCGGATCTGGCTGCCCCACTCGATCTTGCGCTGGATGCCCTTGATGTCGCTGATCTTCTCGGCGTGCTGCTGAGCCTTCATTTCCATCAGCTTTGCGCGGAGCATCTTCATACAGTTTTCGCGGTTCTGTACCTGGCTTCTTTCCTGCTGGCTGGATACTACAACGCCGGTGGGCTTGTGGATAAGGCGAACTGCGGAGGAGGTCTTGTTGATGTGCTGACCGCCTGCACCGGAGGAACGGAATACCTGCATCTCGATGTCCTCGGGGCGGATATCAACGTCAACGTCCTCGTCAATTTCGGGCATGACCTCAACTGCGGAGAAAGAGGTCTGGCGGCGTGCGTTTGCATCAAAGGGAGAGATACGGACAAGGCGGTGAACGCCGTTTTCGCTCTTGAGGAAGCCGTATGCATTGTCGCCCTCGATGGAAATGGTGGCGGACTTGATGCCTGCTTCTTCGCCGTCTTCGTAGTCGAGAGTCTTTACGGTGTAATTGTGGCGCTCTGCCCAGCGGGTGTACATGCGGTACAGCATCTGGCACCAGTCCTGAGCCTCGGTGCCGCCTGCGCCTGCATGGAAGGTGAGAATTGCGCTGCAGCTGTCATACTCGCCGGTAAGGAGAGTGGTGAGGCGGGCGCTGTTTACGCTCTCTTCCAGCTCGGCATAGCCGCTTACGATCTCTTCAAGCAGAGTTTCGTCGTCCTCTTCAAGTCCCATCTCGCAGAGAACGTAAAGATCGTCCCACTTGGTAACGAGGCGCTCGTAGTTTTCGCACTTGGCCTTGAGCTGCTTCATGCGCTGCAGTACCTTCTGGGAATTTTCGAGGTCATTCCAGAAACCTTCGGCAGCGGACTTCTGCTCCAGCTCGTCGATCTCGTTCTTAGCGTCGTCGGTGCGCAGAGCGATGTGGAGCTCGTCGAGGGTGGGCTTGAGGTTATTGAGTTTGAGTTTGTATTCTTCGTACTGTATCATATATTTTCAATCCTTTATGGTATTAATTTTTCTTTTGTTTGTGTTTATGGGCGCTTAAAGCTTGCCGCCCTTGGAACCCTTGCTGCCGCCGCCACCGATGAAGTTCTTGAGGATGCCGGTGTCTATGGAGTAGCTCAGTTCCGCCGCGCTGCGGCTGCGCTTGAGTGCCAAAGATACCATGTCGTCAAGAAGTTGGGCGTAAGGCTTGCCGGTTGCCTCCCAAAGGTAGAAGGCCAGGGAGCCGGGAATGGTGTTTATTTCGTTTACCCAAACTTCTTCGGTTTTGCTGTCCATGAGGAAATCTATGCGGGAAACGCCGCTGCAATCCAGTGCAAGGAAGGCCTCGCAGGCGTAGTGGCGGATCTTTTCTCTCAGTTCGGGGGATATGGGTGCGGGGAGCAGGCGCTTAAGGCTCTGCATGCCCTTGCTGCCGCCCTTGGAGCCCTTGCCGCCGGAAATGTACTTATCCTCATAGCTGAGGATCTCGTCGCCCATAATGGGCTCTTCGCATTCGGAGGCGGAAACGGAATCGAAGTCGCCGAGAACGGCGCAGTTTATTTCGCGGAGGTTTTCTACAGCCTTTTCGGCCAGCACCGCAGAGGCAAAGCCTACGGCGTAATCCAGCGCGTCAATGAGTGCGTCGCGGTCTTTGGCAAGGCGGATGCCTACGCTGGAGCCGAGGTTGACGGGCTTTACCACAACGGGCAGACCCAGCTCGGCAATAATTTTGTCAGCCGCATTCTCGCAGCCCTCGGAGAGGTCGCGGGAAGTGAAGCGAAGGCAGGGGAGAACGGGCAGTCCGCGCTCGCGGAACAGTGCCTTCATTGCGAATTTGTCCATACCTGCTGCGGAGGCGAAAACGTCGCAGCCTGCAAAGGGTACGCCGAGAGTGCGGAAGTAACCCTGCAGCGCGCCGTCCTCAACGTTGGTGCCGTGAACTACGGGGAAAGCCACGTCGATGACTGAGAGAACGGGATTGCCGAAAAGCTTGGCAGGCTGGCGGAGAAGCTTGAGTCTGCCGTTGTCAGCTGCGGGGAGCACTTCGGTGCTCTTCTTGATGAGAGCGGGAATGTTGGAATATTCCTCTATGCGGCCTACTGCTTCACCGATGTAGAAACGACCCTCACGGCTTATGTAGACGGGGGTAACGTCATATTTTGTGCGGTCAAAGGCTTTTGCAGCCTGCAGAGCGGAGATAATGGATACCTCGTGCTCAACGCTGCGTCCGCCGAAGAACACGCCTACGTTTATTTTCATAGCGGTTCCTCCTTAATAATTGTCGGGAAGATCATTTTCAAGAAGAATTGTGCGGGGAAGTCCAGGCTTGAAGGTGTCGGCAAGAGCAATTGCCTCCTGCACGGATTCAACAACTGCCATGCAGCTGTCGTCAAAGCCTGCGCTTTTGAGTCCGTCAAGAATGGGGCGGGTCTGCTTTTCGCCAACGAGAACAACGTAATCGCAGACGGCGGCAGCCTGACGGCCGAACTCGCGGTTCAGCTCCGCCTGCTTCTCGCCAAGCTCTACCATTCCGGGAGTAACGAGGATCTTCAGTGTGTCGAATTGGGAAAGAACGCCCAGCGCGGCCTTCGCGCCTGCGGGGTTGGCGTTGTAAGCATCGTCTATGATGGCGCGGTTTCCGCCGCCCAGCAGTTCAAGGCGGTGAGGAACACTTTCAAGGCGGCGAACGCGGGGGATTATGTCGCGCATTTCAACACCCATGCTGCGGGCGACCGCAACGGCGCCGCAGATGTTCAGCACGTTGTGCTCGCCGATAAGGCGGGTGGAAAGCCGGGTAACGGTGCCGTCGGGCTCGCGCAGACTGAAGCTGCTGCCCTTGGCGGAAACGGAAACGTCAAAGCCGCAGTAAACATCTTCGTAAGGCTCGCTGCCTGCGGGAGCAAGGCGATAGCCTACGGTGCCTACGCTTACGGGGCGCTTTGCGATATATTCGTTATCCATGTTCAGGTAGGCTACACCGTCTGCGGGGAGGGAGTCAACCAGCTCGAACTTGGTCTTGGTTACGTTTTCGATGCTCTTGAAGCTTTCAAGATGCTGAGGGCCGATGGAGGTTATTATGGCGGCCTCGGGGTGGACGATGTCGCATATCTCCTTGATGTCACCCACATTGCGGGCGCCCATCTCGCAGACGAAAACTTCATGAGTGGGGCGCATGTTCTCGCGGATGGTGCGAACCACGCCCAAAGTGGTGTTATAGCTTTCGGGAGTAACGAGAACGTTGTACTTCGCGCCGAGGATCTTGCCGACGAAGAACTTGAGGCTGGTCTTGCCGTAGCTGCCCGTTACGCCGATGACCTTCAGGTTGGGCATTTCCTTGATGATGCGCTCGGCATCGGAAATGTAATGTCGGTTTATGGCCTTCTCAATGGGGCTGTTGATGTAGTTGGCAGCGAGAACGAGATAATTCTCGCAGATGCCTGACAGCGCGTAAAGCATAATGAAAAAGCTGCGGTATTCGCGGCTTACGAAGCCCAGTACCACGACTATGCCGTGGAGAACGGCCAGCGTGGCGGCAAGGCGCTTTACGCGGGCGGTGTAGACAAGAGGCTTCTTTGCCTTGCGGGGACGATTGAACCACAGAGTGATGGCGCAGGGGATGCAGGCAAGGAGAGTGCCGACCCAGCCAAGGTTCATTACGCAGGGCATTACCAGCACCAGCCACCAGCACTTTTTCACAACTTCCATCATGTGCTCGGCTACCCACTTGCGCTGAACGTAAGGCTTGTAGGAATTGAGCTGGAAGATGTGCAGGCTGCCGTGGATGCAAAGTGCCCACACGGCTATGAAAAATAACGTAAGTATGATAAAGGAAATGAGTTCCATAGTTACCTCGCTTATTTCAGATGTCCGAAGAAGGAGTCAAGTACGCGGAAAACCAGATTGGGCTGTTCAAGGTAAGCGTAGTGGCCTGCGCCCTTTACCTCGACGAGACCCGCATTGGGGATAAGACTTTCAAATATTTTGGCATCGGCAAGGGGAGTGTCGCTGTCCTCTGTGCCCCAAATGAGCAGGGAGGGCTGGCGAATGAGGGGCATAAGATCGCGGAAATCCTCGTTTACCAACTTGACCAGCGTAGCGCGCATAAGAGGGGATGCGGCGCGGTAGTCGGCGCTGCCTCTGGAAGACTGCAGTTTTTCCAGTGCGTCGGGGAAAGCGGCCTTTACGGGGGCAAGATTCAGCAGCTTTTTTCCAAGCTTGTAGCTTGCCTGAGAAGCCTTCTGCTTTGCGGTCTTTTCGTGGACGATGCCGGCGGAATCCATAAATACTATGCGGTCATATTTAAATTCGCTCTGCTGACGGGTAACGAGCTTCATTATGATGCGGCCGCCGTTGGAGTGGCCGATGAGGGAGCAGCGGGAGATGCCCAGCGCTCCCAGCAGCTTTTCGGTGAAATCGGCGTAGTCATCGGCGCAGAAAGGCTCGGCAGGCTCGGGTGTTTCGCCGAAGCCGGGCAGCTCGGGCAGAATTACACGCATATTCCGGGAAAGATGCGCCGCCAGCGCGGAATAAAGGCTCATATTGGTGCCCCAGCCCTGGAGAATGAGCACCACATCGCCGCTTCCGCTGTCGGAATAATTTACGTTGATGCCGTCGATATTTATTTTCATATCTCCACCTCCCGAGCGAATGAGCATAAAACACCAATTTAACTAATGTATTATAAACCAAATCCTGCCGCATTACAATAAATTTTTGCCGAAATGCGGCGGTATTTTCCGCCAATTCCATATTATATGTATGAATACTTGACCTCAGGGCAATATCGTTATATAATATCATAAAACGATATTGCGGAAAGGAGGCGTCGTAATGCCCAAAAAGGCGTTGGAAAATCTTACGGAAAGCATGTTTTATGTGCTCATGGCATTTGTGAGCGGCCCCATGTGCGGCATAGACGCTGCCGACTTTATAGAGCGCCGCAGCTGCGGCAGGGTGCAGATAGGCCCCGCTACGCTGTATACCATCCTTGCCAAGTTTGAAAAGGAAAAGTACATAAAGGAAATAGAGGTCGTGGGCCGAAAGCGTACCTATGAGATAACCCAAAAGGGAAGAGAGGCCTACGCGGAGGAATATGCCCGCCTGAAGCAGTGTGTAATGGACGGAGAAAAGGAGGCAAGACTATGAGTGAAGTGAAGACAGTTCGCAGATATCCCCCTTGTCCCGACTATGACGTAGAAGCCATGGAAAGCTGGCTGAGCGATATGGCCGCTCAAGGTCTTGTTCTCAGCCGCGACGGATTCTTCTTCGGCTTCGGCTACTTTGAAAAGACCGAACCGAAGAAAATGCGCTACCGCCTGGAGGGCTCAAAGCACACCTCCGGCGCTCTCAGCGAGTATAATCCGCCGGAAGAGGCGCAGGAGCTTTATGAGTCCATGGGCTGGCAGTACGTTGCCGCCCGCGGAAACTTCCACATATATTGCACCGACGACCCCGAGGCACGCGAGTTGCATACCGACCCGCAAGTGCAGGTGCTGGCGCTCGACGTGGTGCGCAGGAAGATACGGCGGGATATTATATGGGAAGCAATATGGATAGCTCTGCTGTTCGCCCTGTATACGAGCAGGGGAGTGAGCGGCACGCCTCTCGTTCTTACCGTGATAGCGCTCGGCACTCCTGCCGCAATACTCTACCTTGCCATAATATGCTGGTATATCGGCGGAATGTTCCGCGGCTTCGCCATGCTCAATAAGCTGAAAAAGCAAATGGAGATAGGTGAGCCGCTAAGCCACAGCAAGGATTGGCGCAAGGGTAAGCCCCGCTATATTGCAGCTATAATCATTCACTGGCTCGTTACGCTTATCTTCTGCGGTATGCTCTTTTCGAGCTGCCTGAACTCGGTGGATAATAAAAACGAAATACCTCTCGACGAATTTACGGGCACTCTGCCCTTTGCCACAATGGCGGATCTTGTGGAGGGCAGCAGCTTCGAGCCCGATAAGACATCTCTCGGCTATCAGCTCAATAACGTGGAGTTCCGCTCGGACTTCCTCGCGCCCGTAGCCATAGAATATAATGAGAACGGCGATATAATCGCGCCCGACGGCACGAAGATAGGCGGCGGTCTGGACGTTACATATATCGAAGCGCGAAACGAATGGCTTGCAAAGGAAATATTCCGCGAATTTGAAAGCGACGGCAAGCACTCAAAGCGTTACATTCTGCTGGATGTGAGCCTCGACGGCCTCGACCAATGTGTCGCTTTTGTTGACCTTTTCCCCACGGTGGTCATGCGTAAGGGTGAGGTAGTTGTCCGCGCCGAGTTCTACCAGTATAGAAATACGGAGCTGAGTCTTGAACAGTGGGCGGGTGCGCTGGCGGCAAGCATCACGGATTGATTTTCGATTTAGCTTTACTTTTAGGGCGGAGAGGAATATAATATTTTACATTGTATTCTAAGTAAAAGGCGGAGTATGCCATGTTTGATATATTCATGTACGCGATAAACGCGGTCATGCCCATTATAATGCTTATAGTGCTTGGCTATATTCTCAAGCAGATAGGCTTCCTTGACGCCAACTTCGTCAAGCGGGGCAATAAGCTTGTCTTCCGTGTGGGCCTTCCCGCGCTGCTGTTCTATACCATATACAATGTAGAGGATCTGGGCGCATTCAACTGGAGCACCGTGTGGTTCTCCATAGGCACTGTTTTGCTGATATTTGTCCTCGGTCTCATCGTGGTTCGTCTGTTCATTAAAGATAGAAAGCGCAAGGGCGTAGTGCTCCAGTGTATCTTCCGCTCCAACTATGCGATTATCGGCATACCTCTTGCCGAAGCTCTCGGCGGCCCCGAGGGAATTGCGCTGGTTGCGGTGCTTTCAGCTTTCGTAGTGCCTCTTTTTAACGTTCTTGCGGTTATCGCTCTTTCTCTTTTCACAAGTGAGGGCGGCAAGATAGATATAAAGAGCGTTTTGAAGAAGATAGTTACCAACCCCCTCATCCTCGGCACCGTAGCAGGTCTTCTCGCGCTGCTGATCCGTTCCTTTATCCCTCTTGGCCCCGACGGTCAGCCCGTATTCCTTATCTCCCGCGACCTTAAGTTTATCTATAAGGCAATAGAGAATATCAACAAGATGGCTACACCTCTTGCCCTTATCGTGCTGGGCGGACAGTTCGTGTTCAGCGCGGCGGGCAAGATGCTCAAGGAGATCATCATCGGCGTTTCCTGGCGTACCCTGCTTTCTCCCGCCGTGGGCATAGGCCTCGCCCTGCTGCTCACCCGCCTTGGCGTGGTAAACTTCGGCCCTGCCGAGTTCACCGTGTTCGTTGCACTATTCGGAACTCCCGTTGCCGTTTCCAGCGCCGTTATGGCGGGCGAAATGGGCTGCGACGACCAGCTGGCAGGCCAGTACGTTGTGTGGACCAGCGTCTGCTCCATGTTTACCATCTTCGCCATAGTATTCGTCCTTAGACTTACAAATCTGCTGTAACTTACAAAACGGAAGTGCTTTTGCGCTTCCGTTTTTTCTTTGCTGACTATTGCAAACGGTTGGAGAGTGTAGTATACTGAGGCCGTAAAATTTAGATGGGGTGCTGGTTACCTAATCGGCTGAGACAATGCGTGCACGTATTGAACCCTTGAACCTGATCCGGATAATGCCGGCGTAGGAAAAGCGTACCCGCTGATTTTTGCTGCCGTGCTATATCTATATAGCGCGGCATATTTTATTTTCGGGCACGGCGATTCAACCAAGGTATGAGCTGCAGAACGTACTTTGCTTGGAAACGCGGTGTATAGGAGGTACATTTGCAAAATGACAAAAACAAAAAGTTCACATCTTGCCCTTCGCGCGCTCTGCGAAGGTGCGATAATGGTAGCGCTGGCTCAGATACTGGGCTATATCAAGCTCTACGAGCTGCCTCAGGGCGGCAGCGTAAATCTTGCCATGCTGCCTATATTCCTTTACTGCGCCCGTTGGGGCTTCGGCCCCGGTATGCTGGTTTCCGTGGTGTTCAGCGTACTGCAGCTTATGTTCGACGGTGCTTATGCCTATTCATGGCAGTCCATGATAGGCGATTACCTGCTGGCATTCTCTGTTTTAGGCGTTGCGGGCTTGTTCCATAAGTTCCGTTTCGGCTTCTTTATAGGCGCGGTTGTGGGCGTGGCACTGCGCTTTGTCAGTCATTACGTTACGGGCGCCACCGTTTGGGCGGAATGGATGCCCGAGGAGTTTTTCGGTATGACCATGACAACTCCCTGGTTCTATTCCTTCCTCTATAACGGCTTCTATATGTTCGTTGACCTGCTGTTGGTTATCCTTGTGGGTATGCTGGCATGGAAGAAGCTGGGCAAATATATGAGAGGAAACGATATAAGATAAAGAAAACACGGAGGTAAACCATGTCCGAAAAACGCTGTATAATAGTCGGCGGCGGCGATTTTGAGCCGAGCCTGCTGCCCCAAAAGGGCGAGGGCGACCTGCTCATCGCGGCCGACAGCGGTTATGCCGCTCTTGAAAAAATGGGCCTGCTGCCCGATATATGTATCGGCGATTTCGACTCCCTCGGCTATGAGCCTGCGGAATGCCCCGTATTCCGCCTGCCGGTGGAAAAGGACGATACGGACATGGTTGCCGCCGCTCGCATAGGCATGGAGCGTGGCTATACTGAGTTCCTGTTTCTCGGTGTGCTGGGCGGCGACCGCTTTTCCCATTCCATTGCGGCGGTGCAGACTCTCGGCTGGCTGCTGAAGCAGGGCGCGCGGGGTGAAATACTCGACCGCCGCTGCCGTGTAAGTGCGGTGAACGACAGGATCGCGTGGCCCGCATCGGCTTGCGGCAGCGTCTCCGTTTTCGCCCTCGGCGGTGAAGCTGAGCTTAGCATAGAGGGCCTGAAATATTCCCTTTGCCACCATAAATTGGACATTTTTCCCCTCGGCGTGAGCAATTCCTTCGTGGGTCTTCCCGCGTATATTGCCGTCCACGAGGGTGCCGTTCTCGTTGTGGAGGAACCCGAAGCCTGATTTTATGGGAATCTTTGGCTCAAATACGAAAAAACTTGCATAAAAATATTGACATCTGCAGGCGGTATACGCTAAAATACTAAGCTGTATCCCCCTGCAGACTTTATTTTGTCAACTACTTCTCTGCAAAGAAGCGGGGATGTTGAGTATTTTTTAATTATTTCAGGAGGTGTAAACACATGCTCAGAACCTATCAGCCCAAGAAGCTCCACCGTCAGAAGGTGCATGGCTTCCGTAAGAGAATGGCAACCAAGAATGGCCGCAAGGTACTTTCCGCTCGTAGAGCAAAGGGCCGCAAGAAGCTCTCTTACTAATTCAGCACGATGAAATTCACCGTGTCCCTCAATCAAAATTACGAATTCCGCAGAGTATACGCAAGGGGAAGGAACGTAGCCACGCCTCTTGTGGTTTTGTACTGCCGTAAAAACGGGTCAAAAACCAATCGTTTCGGCATAACGGTGGGTACCAAGGTGGGCAAGGCCGTATACAGAAATCTGATACGCCGCCGCCTGCGCGAGATATACCGCCTTAATGAAGAACGGTTTCCTGCGGGATGGGACATTGTGGCCGTGGCAAGAACAAGGGCTAAGGATGCTCCCTACGCCGATTTGGAGAAGCAATTTCTCCGCGCGGCGGACAAGCTCGGGCTTTTCGCCCGCAAAGAGGGTGAGCAGACTTGAAAAAGCTGTTTTTGTTCCTTATCCGCTTTTACCGGCGGCGAATTTCGCCGCTGAAGCAGCCGTGCTGCAGGTTCATTCCCACCTGCTCTCAGTATGCCCTTGAGGCTATTGAAAAGTACGGCGCGCTCAAAGGCTCCTGGCTGGCTCTCAGGAGACTGCTTCGCTGCCACCCTTTATGTAAGGGAGGCTATGACCCCGTGCCCTGATTTGAGAAGGCACGGCTCTGAAATGGAGAATATGTAATGTTATCTGCAATAGCTAAACCCTTTGGTTGGTTGATGCTCGTTCTGTATAACTTCTTCAACGATTACGGTGTAGCGATCTTCGCTTTCGCGCTGGTCGTCCGTCTGGTCCTTCTCCCCTTCAGCGCCAAGAGTAAGAAGAGCCTTATGCGCTCCTCCCGCCTCCAGCCCCTGATGAAGGAGCTTGAGAAGAAGCATGGCGCCAACACCAAGAAGTATCAGGAAGAAGTTGCAAAGCTTTACAAGGAAGAGAACATCAATCCTATGGGCGGCTGTATTTGGACGCTCATTCCCTTCCCCATTCTTATTGCACTTTACCAGGCTATCCGCTTCCCCCTCACCATCATGATGAGAATCGGTGACGAGGCTTACGCAAAGGTTCAGGAAGTTCTCACTTCTCTCGGCTTTGCTGTCTCCAGCTCCGGTTCTGCATACGTACAGATAGCCGAATCTCAGTTCATCACCCGGAATTTCGATGCATTCGCCGGTATCAGCGAAAAGCTGCAGCAGCTTGACTATACCTTCCTTGGCATGGATCTGGGTGCAAACCCCTCTTTCAGATTCTGGGAGTTCTTCTCCAACGGTCAGGCAATATGGCCTCAGTTTGGCCTGTTCCTCATTCCCGTTATTTCCGCAGTCCTGTCTTATGTGTCTATGATCATCAGCACCAAGATGAGCGGCAATACCATGAATGAGGCAGCAAACAACAAGACCATGACCATGATGATGCCCCTGATCTCCCTCTGGATCGGTTTTGCAATGCCCGGCGCTCTGGGTCTTTACTGGATCGCCAGCAGCGTATTCACCGTTCTGCAGGATATCGTACTCACCAGACATTACAAGAAGATCGTTGATGCCGAAGATGCCGCTTACCGTCAGAAGGTAGAAGCTCTCGAGGCTGAGCGCGCCGCAAAGCACGCTGAGACCGAGAAGAAGCGCGCAGAAGGCACCACCATTACCAACCCCAACACCAGCAAGCGCAAGCTCGCTATGCAGGAAAAGCAGAAGTCCGAAGAAAACGAGATCGAGCGCGCAATTGCACGCGGAGAGCTTAAGCGCGATTCCGCAGGCCGTCTCGTTCCCACCGGCAAGGAAGCTGCACACAAGGAGAAGGCTAATCCCTCTGCCGTAGGCGACAGACCCTACGCAAGAGGCAGAAACTATAAGCCTGACCGTTTCAATAAGAATTACGTCCCCGAGCCCGAGGACGAACAGACCCTTATGCCCGAGGAACTCACCGAGACCGTTGAGACTCTTCCCGCAGAGGCAGAAGGCACCGCAAGCGCTGTGGAACTGAATCCCGTGGACGATGTTATCGCCGCAGGCGAGATCGGTTCCGAGGCAGTCGCTGAGGACAAGGAATAACAAGGAGAGCCTTATGATCAGAGTTATTGAGGCAACGGGCAAGACCGAAGACGATGCAATTCAGTCCGCCCTCGCGGAGCTTGGATGCACTCGCGAGCAGGTCTCCGTTGAAATTCTCGAGCGCGCTAAGTCCGGCTTTCTGGGCATAGGCGCCACCCCTGCGAAGATTCGCGTAAGTTTTGAAGAGCCCGACGATATCATCACTCTTACCGAAAACTTCCTCAAGGGTCTGCTTGAGAAAATGGGTTCCGATGCGGTTCCCGTCCTTGAGCAGAAAGATGAAAGCACTATATACGTTAACCTCACCGGCGAAAAGCTCGGTATGCTCATCGGCCGCCGCGGCGAAACTCTGGATGCTATCCAGCATATCGCCAACTACGCAATGAACCGCGTAAGTGAAAAGCACATCCACATCAGCGTGGATGCCGAAAACTACCGCAGCAAGCGTGAGGAGTCCCTCCAGCGTCTGGCAGAAAAGGTCGCAGCAAAGGTTCTTAAGTATCGCAAGAACATGACCCTTGAGCCCATGAATTCCTATGAGCGCCATGTTATCCACACCGCTCTTCAGGATTACGAGGGTGTTTCCACCTTCTCTACCGGCACTGAACCCAACCGCCGTATCGTAGTGGCATTCGGAAACAATTCCGGCCTCAGCCGCGATGGCGGTAAGCCCAGGTATAGATCCTGAGCCCAACTGACTAAAGGCGGCAAGCTCGCCCGAAAGGAGTCTTTTTAAAATGGTATTGGATAAAATTAAAAGCATTCTTTCTTCCCAGTTCGGGATCGATGAGGATCAGATTACCGAGAACACCGATGTCGTAAATGATCTCGGCGCAGATTCCCTCGATGTAGTAGAAATGATGATGTCCGTTGAGGATGAATTCGGTCTGATGATCGAGGACGAAGAAATTGCTGAAATGAGAACCGTTGGCGATGTAGTAAACTACATCGAGAACCATCTCGGTTAATCAATATCAGCAAAATTAAAGAAGGAGGTAAATTCCATGTCTGAAGAATATATGGAGCAGGGCTGCGGCGGCGATTGCGGCGGTGATTGCGGCGATTGCGGCGGAGACTGCGGTAGCTGTGGCGGAAGCTGCGGCTCTATGGATATGCATGCACCCCTTAACGCTCAGAGCAAGGTAAAGAAGGTTATCGGTATCGTTTCCGGTAAGGGTGGCGTAGGTAAGTCCCTCGTAACTTCCCTTTCCGCTGCTATGATGAACCGCCGCGGTAATTCCGTCGGTATCCTCGATGCAGATATGACCGGTCCTTCCATTCCCATGTGCTTCGGCGTTCACGAGCGTGCCAAGGCTAACGCTTTCGGCATCATTCCCGCTGAGTCTACCGGCGGCGTAAAGCTCATTTCCGTAAACCTTTTCCTTGACGATGAGACTCAGCCCGTTGTATGGCGCGGCAGCATCATCGCCAACACTGTAAAGCAGTTCTGGACCGACGTTGTCTGGGGCGACGTTGACTACATGTTTGTTGACATGCCTCCCGGAACCGGCGACGTTCCCCTCACCATCTTCCAGTCCCTGCCCGTTGACGGCATCATCGTTGTAACCTCTCCTCAGGATCTGGTTTCCATGATCGTTGCCAAGGCTGTCAACATGGCTAAGATGATGGATATTCCCATCCTCGGTCTGGTTGAGAACATGAGCTACTTCCGCTGCGCTGACTGCGGTAAGGAGCACAAGATCTACGGCGAGAGCAATATCGATGCCGTAGCTGCTGAGCAGGGCCTCAAGGTTCTTGCAAAGCTGCCCATCATGCCTGACGTAGCAGCAGCCTGCGACGCCGGCGAGATCGAGAAGATCGACCTGCCTGAGCTCAAGGAGCTTGGCGACGTTCTTTCCGCTCTTTAATCAAAATGAAAACATCCCGTGGAAATCATCGATTTCCACGGGATGTTCTTTTTATCCGATATTAGTACTTGCCGTAAAGCTTTACGGTTTCGAACATTGCCTCTACGTTCTCGCGCTTAACGTGGCTGAGAGCGGAGGTGGTCTCGAAGATGAAGCCGCCGCCGGGAGCGCAGATGTCCAGCAGACGCTTTACTTCGTCCTTTACCTGATCGGGAGTGCCGAACTGGAGGAGGTTGGTGCTGAAGCCGCCGGAGATGCAGGCGATATCCTTCAGCTTGCTCTTGGCCAGAGCCATGTCTACGGTCTCGAAGTGGTAGAATACCTTACCTACGGGAACCTCGGTCAGGCAGTCAAGACGGGAGTTGTACTTGCCCTCGGTGTAGATATAGGGAACCATACCGACATCGATAATGGTCTCGATGATCTTCTGCAGGTGGCGCCAGTAGAAGTGGCGGTAATGCTCGTCGCTCATAAAGCCGTCCATGCCCTTGTGGAGAGCCATAAAGACATGCTTGCCCTTGCTTGCGGGATTGGAGCCCATCATTCTAATCATGTGAAGGGTCTGCTCAAAGGCTTCCTCTATGTACTTCTCGACCTCGTCCTCGTGGTCATAAAGATCCTGCAGGGAGAGAATGGTGCCGCGGAGGAAGTCGGAATAGCTGTCGAAGGGAACAGCTGCCATGCCGCCGCTGAAGCTGGGATAACCCATCTCACGAACGGTGTCGTTAATGTCCTTTACGCCTGCCTGATAGGTCAGGTTCAGCTCGTGGAGCTTCCACAGATCCTCAAGCATTGCCTTGAATTCGGGGGTGGATACCTTTGCGGCCAGTCCGCGGGCGCTCATCATGCTGCCGCCCAGAAGGTCGGTGAGGGGGCCGAGAAGGCCGGAGTTACGGGGAGTCTGCTTTCTGAGAGTCCAGCCGGTGCGGTCGGAGAAAAATTCATCGTACTCGTCGTCCAGCAGGGTGGGGTACTCGATGTGCTGCTGGAGGCTGTTCTCGTCGATGATGTTGCCGGGCATACCTGCCCAACGCATATTCTTGGGGCGCTCCAGCTCCATCATGGGGCCTTCGCCTGCGTAAACCATGCCGACGCCGCCGGTCTTGTCGGGATCGAAATCGTTGAGGTACTTTACAACGGCCTGCTTCATCTTCTGCAGGCTGGTGTCATAAATGACCTCGGCGACGGTGAAGCCTGCGTTGAGAATGGGGAATATATCTGCGGAGGGGGTAATGGGAACTCGGTCGGGCTCCTTCAGTGCAATAGCGGCTTCCACTCGGGCAACTTTTTCGTCATACTTTTTCTGATTTTCAGGTGTCATTTGAAATGCCTCCTTGTAATCTTGTATTTTGTTATATATTAACATTAAGATAATAGAAGTGCAATAAAAGATTGTGAGAAATCAACGAAAAGCGGATGATCTTTGCCGTAGAGTATACTGATAACCTGAATTTTGCCATTTAACTTTACAATCGCGGCATTACAATGTAAAATATAAGGAAAGAAAGGGGTATTACTATGAAGAAATCTATAATAAAAGTGCTTTCCCTTGTTCTCGCAATAACTCTTCTCTCTGCCTGCCTCACTGCCGGTGCGGAGCTGAAGCTGAACTCCGGAAGTATAAACATACACAGCGGTATCAGAATAGACGTGGATGGCAAGGAGTTTGTTCCGGTTGACTCCGATGGCGTTCCCGTAGAGGTATTTTTGTATGACGGTACCACCTATCTGCCAGTGCGCGCCATCAGCAACCTTTTTGGCTTGGGTATAGAGTGGGATAATGAAACAAAGTCTGTTTATCTGGGCAGCCGTAAGGGTATTGAACTGCCTAAGTACACCGCTGCTGCCGATTTTGCAGCATCGCCTTTCAAAGTTGAGAGCAAGACCGTAACCGTTTATACCGGAATTAGCATTTACTATAACGACGAATACTTCCAGCCCACCGATTCCGAGGGCTTTTCCGTCGAAACCTTCCTCTATAACGGCACTACCTATCTGCCCGTACGCGCTATCAGCACTCTTATGAATGCCAAAATCGATTGGGATCAGGCAAGCAAGACCGTTCTGCTCAGTATGGTGGACGAGACTCCCGAAGTGCCCGCAGAGCCCGAAGTGTCTCAGGCAGATATAGATAGCATTGTAGGCGCCGCCGAAGCTGCTGCAAAAAAATATACCGACAGTGAAGGCTTGATGATGCCCTACTACCGTTATTATATCAAGATCCAAGCCGCTCTGGAGATAGGTCTTTTGGAAGTCAAGGAGCTTTACCTTTCTTCCTTTGACCCTATGAGCGAGTATATACTCAGCGCCTATATAATGGGATACGAAGGCTACGAGAAAGAGTTTGGTACCTATATCAACAAAAGCAAGGAGCTTTATGATTTTGCCAAGACCCTTACCAACCGCATAAAGAGTTATGCCGCCGATGGTTATTCCGCGGACGAGCTGGATAAGCTGGCCACTAATGCTGCTTATCTTAATGATAATATGAGGTATTTCCAGGAGTATTTGACTCAGGGATCCCCGGAGCGTATGCTGGCATACTTCCGTGATAATGCTGCTGCATTCAGCTCTACGGATGTGCTTGCTCGCATCGGTGAAATAGAAGTGGAATACTAAAAGACAGGAGAAAAAACATGAATCCTACAGCTACTTTTCATATGGCAAACGGCAGCCGCATCGTGGTTGAACTGCTGCCCGAATATGCGCCCAATACCGTTGCCAGCTTTATAAACTGCGCGTCCAAAGGCGCTCTTGACGGCCACGCTATCGAGCGTATCGTGCCCGGAAAATGGATAGATTTTTCCTATACCGCCTTCCGCAACGAAGTGTGCCACTACCTTATTCCCCGCGAGTCCGAGCTGCATCCCGAGTTGGAGGCGCTTGACTCTCACCCCGGCTGTGTTTGCATGGGCGGTTACGGCGATATGGGCAACGCAGGCTGTGAACCCTTCTTCCCCTTGAAGGATTGCCCCGAGCATAAGGGTGTATACCCCGTGTTCGGCAAGGTTATAGAAGGCATGGATGAGCTGCTGCGCCTTGAAAAGGTGGAGACAACTCCCGTCCAGACCATTTACCCCGGATATGTGGTAGATACTCCCGTTGAGCCTCAGGTGATCGAAAGAGTTGAACTTGAACTGCACGGTGTTGAATATCCCGAACCCGTGAAGAAGGAACACGACTGGATCCCCGATACCTGGAAAGAGGCACTTAAATAAAACGAAAGCCGAAACGGAATTTTCCGTTTCGGCTTATTTTAAGTATTTTCACGCAGATGACGTTCTGCGTGTTTTTTTATTGCTTCGAAAGAGGCGTCACTGATAACGTGCTCCATCTTGCAGGCATCGTCCACGGCGGTTTCTTCGTCTACGCCGATAGCACAGAGGAACTTTGTAATGAGAGTGTGGCGCTCAAACATCTTTTCGGCAACTTCCTTGCCGAGATCCGTGAGGAAAAGGAAACCGTCCTCGTCGGAAATAACGTAGCCGCCGCTTTTCAAGAGACCCATGGCGCGGCTTACGCTGGGCTTGGAATAGCCCATGTATTCGCCGACGTCAATAGCACGCACGGAACTGCTTTTTTTGCTGAGAACGTATATGGTTTCCAGGTACATCTGGCCGGATTCTTGTAAGCTCATGGCTGCACCTCCTTGTTGGAGTGATAAAATAAGTATAACTTACGCGGGTAAGAAAATCAACCCTTGTCCAAACGCAGCTGCATAGCGTCGCGGATGGCGCCCACTGCGGCGAAAATCAGGAAAGCGACAAGGTTTGCCACTACTACGCTGGCGCCTGCAGGGGTGCTGAGGGCGTAGGAAGAGCTGATGCCCGCAAAAAAGCAGACCGCGGAAACAACGGCGGAGCATATGATAACGCTGCGGAAACGCTTGCATACACGCATGGAAGTCAGGGCAGGGAAGATAATGAGGCTGGAAATGAGCATAGCGCCCATCATGCGCATTCCGAGAACTATGGTCAGCGCGGTGAGCAGGGCGATGAGCATATTGTAAATGCCTGCCTTGGTGCCGGTGGCGCGGGCAAAGGTCTCGTCAAAGGTAACGGCGAAAATGCGGTTGTAAAATACCGCGAAAAGGATCATTACAACGATGGACAGAACCACGCTGAGGGTAACGTCGCCGCTGCTCATGGAAAGAATGCTGCCGAACATGTAGTTATATATGTCGGTGTTCATGCCGGAAGAAAGGGAAACTATCATTACGCCGATGGCCAGCGCGCTGGCGGAAATAAGCGCAATTGCGGAATCGCCTTTTATTTTGCCGCTTTCACTGATTCTGAGCAGAAGAAAAGCGGCTATGACTACTACGGGGATGGCCACGTAGAGCGGCGCTGCATTCATGGCCGCTGCCGCTGCAAGGGCACCGAAGCCGACGTGGGAAAGTCCGTCGCCTATCATGGAGTAGCGTTTGAGAACGAGGCTGACGCCCAGCAGGGCGGCGCAGAGAGAAATGAGAATACCTACTATAAGGGCGCGGGTGAGAAAGGGATAGGCAAACATTGCCTCAATGATGGCAGGCATTTCCGTCACCTCCCAGCAACTTTTTGCCTGCCTCGCTTTCTGCGTAATGCTTGGCGGGGCCGTAATAAAGGGGCTTGCAGCGCAGCTGCAGTATCTTGTCGGCATTTTCAATGGCGGCGTGGAGATCGTGGGAGACCATTATAATGGTTACGCCGTCCTTTTTGTTCAAGTCGCGGATAAGTGCGTAAAAATCTGCGGTGGCTATGGGGTCGAGACCCGTAACGGGTTCGTCCAAAAGCAGCATCTTTTTTGCTGCGCAAAGAGCGCGGGCCAGAAGCACACGCTGCTGCTGGCCGCCGGAAAGCTCGCGGTAGCAGGCGTTTTTCAGGTTTGCTATGCCCAGCTTTTCAAGGTTTTCCATGGCACGCTGACGATCCTTGCGGGTGTAGAAGGAAATCAGCCCCTTGGCGCTGAGACAGCCGGAAAGGACAACTTCCCATACGCTGGCGGGAAAATCCTTCTGAGCGGGAGTTTGCTGGGGGAGATAGCCGATTTCGGTGTGCTTTACTCCGTCGGAAAGACTTACTTTGCCGCTCTTGGGTGCTTTGAGGCCCAAAAGCGCCTTTATAAGGGTGGATTTGCCCGAACCGTTCTCACCTACGATGCAGAGGTATTCGCCTGCCTCAAGGCTGAAAGAGAGGTCGGAGACCGCTATTTTGTTTTCATACGCAAGGCAAAGGTTTTCGCAGCTGAGAACTGCCATCAGTGCAGCGCCTCCTTCAAGAGGGGAATGTTCTTTTCCATAAGGGAGAGATAGGTCTCACCGTTTTCGAAATCGTCCTTTGAAACGGTGTGGCAGGTGTAAAAAGTCTCCACGCGGGCACCTGCGGCCTCGGCGATAGATTGGGCAACCTGTCCGTTGGAAAGCTCTATTTTGAATACGATGGGGATGCCCGCTGTCTTTACTTCGTCAATGAGCTCTGCCACGGTGGCGGCGCTGGGCTCGGTGTTGGAGGCGCAGCCGGGGAAGGCTGCGTGGTAATCAAGACCGTATTCGTGGGCGAAATAGATGAGGGGGAAGCGGTCGCCGAAAATGAGGGTGTCGCAGGAAGCGTTGCTTACAACATCGCGGAATTTTGCGTCCAGCTCGTCCAGCTTACCGAGATATTCATCGCGGTTGCTGCGGTAAGTGTCGCCATTGTCGGGGTCGGCAGCGCAGAGAGCGTTGGAAATGGCCTCGACTATGGCTTTGGAATTGATGGGGCTTGTCCAAACATGCTCGTCATAGGGCAGCTCTTCATGCTCGTGCTCGTGGTCATGACCATCGGCTTCGAGAAGCTCGCAGACCTCCATGAGGGAAATGAGCGTCATACCGGAGGTGTCTATAGAGTCAAGGACTCCGTTCATCCAAGTGTCGGACTCTCCGCCGCCGTAAATGAAAATATCGGCGTTCTGAATGGTGATTATGTCGGCGGGGGAGGGGTCATAGGTGTGAGTTTCCTCGCCGGGGGCGAGAAGCATGGTGATTTCGGCAAGATCGCCTGCTATTGCGCGGGCAAAATCGTACTGAGGGAAGATGGTGGCGACGATTTTTATCTTGCCGCTGTCGGTGCTGTCCTGATTGGCGCATGCGCAGAGAGAGAACAGAAGTAAAAGCGCAAGCAGCAGCGCGGTGAGTTTTTTCATCACAGTGCCTCCTTGGGTCGGCAATCGCTGCATACACCGTAAAGGGTGGTGCGGCCGGGATTGCTGAGGAAGCCGTGCTCCTGCAGAATATGGTCGCTGAGGCGGTCGAAGGTGCGGCACTTCAGGTGAATAAGCTTTCCGCAGCTTTCGCACTTCAGGTGGAAGTGTTCGCCGCAGTGGCCGTCGCCAACGTACTGATAGCAGGCGCTGCTGCCTTCGGTAACGAACTTCTTCACAGTGCCCTCGTCAACCAGCTTGTCCAGCTGGCGGTATATGGTGGTGAGGCCGACCTTGCTGCCTGCCTTGGCCAAATACTCGGCAATATCGGCAGCGTTAACGTGGCCCTCGCTGTGCTCTTTAAGGCAGGCCAGAACGGCCTCCTTCTGCTTGGTGTTGTATGCCATGAGAATATATCTCCTTGAAATTAAATATGAAAACCGTTTTCATATTCTATGCTCACTTGGCTGCAAAGTCAAGAAGAAAATGAAAACCATTTTCAAATTATTTCGACAAAAATCCCCGCAGGCATTTTGGCCTTGCGGGGATATACTGTTTCCTTATACTATGGCGAAAATTCCGCAGCTTATGCAGGTTACGATAATGCCCGCGATAACCACTCCGCCTAAGATAACGGGGAAGGCTACCTTCATGCGGATGTTGAGCAGGGAGGCGACCAAAGCGCCTGTCCATGCGCCGGTTCCCGGGAGAGGGATGGCGACAAGTATGAGCAGACCCAGCAGCTCATATTTGAAAATCAGCTGAGCTTTTTTCTCGGCGCGGTGTTCAAGGCGGGAGACCTTGTCCTCCAGCCAAGCCGACTGCCTGCGCATCCATGCGAAAACCTTTCGTACGAAAAGGATGATTATAGGTACCGGCAGCATATTTCCGACAACGGCGGCCACGAAGGTGAGCCATACGGGCAAATCTGTGGCTAAACCCAAGGGTATTGCGCCTCTGAGCTCGATAACGGGCACCATTGCCATTGCGAGAGTAAACAGAAATTTGGATATCATCTGTATCGTGTTCCTTTGATTGCTGTTGAAAATGGGTAAGAGGATAAAAAATCCGTGGTTTCTGTCATTATAACAGAAACCACGGGATTTTAACATAGGGAAAAGCGAATTTGTGAAAACTTTACTTCTTCAGAGAGTCCTTGTTGAAGTAATCCTTGGTCATCTTTGCAACTACGCCTGCAAGAGGAATGAGGGCGATCAGGTTGGGGAGCGCCATCAGACCGTTGAGGGTGTCGGAGATGTCCCACATGAGGGTACCGGAACCGGTTGCACCAACGATGCAGACCAGAATGAAGATGATCTTGTAGATGTAGTCAACAACCTTGTTGTTCTTGGAAATGTAAGCCCAGCAGGCCTCACCGTAGTAGCTCCAGCTGAGGATGGTGGAGAGAGCGAAGAAAATAAGGCTGATCTGAATGATGATACCGCCGATGGTGCCGGGGAGGATGCTGTTGAATGCTGCAACGGCAGCTGCACCCTTGGAAGCGAAAGCGGAAAGGCCGTCGGGGTTGGAGGTGATGCCGGAAAGGATAACGGTGAGAGCGGTGATGGTGCAGATGATGATGGTATCGATGAACACTTCGAATACGCCCCACATAGCCTGCTCTACGGGTTCCTCGGTGGAGGAAGCTGCGTGAGCAATGGGAGCAGAACCAAGACCTGCTTCGTTGGAGAATACGCCGCGGGCGAAGCCCTGACGCATAGCCTGCATGATAACATAGCCGAAGATACCGCCGCCGACTGCCTTGAAGGAGAAGGCGCCCTTGAAGATCTCAGCGAAAGCTGCGGGGATGGAGGGAATCTTCATGATGATAACGATGATACCGCAGATGATGTAGAAAATAGCCATGAAGGGAACCAGCAGAGAGGTAACCTGACCGATTCTCTTAACGCCGCCGAGAACTACGATGCCGACGACAACGGCGAGGATGATGCCGGTTATGACGGGTTTGAGGTTGAACAGACCGCCCATAGCGCCTGCGATTTCGCTGGACTGAGCGATGTTACCGATGCCGAAGCTGGCAAGGCCGCCGAGGACTGCGAAGATAACAGCCAGCCAGGTGAATTTCTTGCCGAGGCCGTTGGTGATGTAGTACATGGGGCCGCCGTGGTAAACGCCGTTAGCGTCCTTTTCGCGGTACTTCATAGCCAGAGCGATCTCTGCATACTTGGTGCACATGCCGAAGAATGCGGAAACCCACATCCAGAAAACTGCGCCTGCGCCGCCGACGAAGATAGCGCCGGTAACGCCTGCGATGTTACCGGTACCTACGGTACCTGCCAGAGCGGTGGTAACTGCCTGGAAGGGAGAGAGGTTCTTGCCGTGATCCTTCTTATCGCCCTTGCGGAAGAGGGAGCCGACGGTGTTCTTCATTATGTATCCGAACTTGCCTACCTGAATGAAGCCGGTGCGGATGGAGAGATAGACGCCGGAGCCGACCAGCAGCAGAAGCATGATGGGACCCCAGGCGAAGCTGTTGAGCGCGCCGTTGACCTTTGTTACGATTTCAAGAAATTTTTCCATTTTGTTTACCCCTTTCTCCGACGAGTTTGAAAACAATAAAAGGGAAGCTCCGCCGTGCTGGCAGACTTCCCTCAAGTAACTCGACCGGCAGCAGTGCCCTGCGGGCCTGCTGAAATAATCTGTCCTTTTGCCTGAGAGATTTGGCCATGACGGCCTTGCACCTTCGGCACTTCCATTTAAGGAAGTTTCTCCAGAGTGCCGTCCGTCTGCGGTTCTGGTTTCGTTCTGCAGACTTCGTTCGGCGTATTAGGTTGTTGGAGTTATATTAAACTATAAAACGCTAAATTGCAATAGATTTTTCACAATTTGTTGAAAAAATAGAACGCGTTCGTTAAGTAATGGCCTTAAGCGCAATGCTTACATATTCAGTGGTCTGGCGCTCCAGGTCATAGGAGCCATCGGTGATGCACCAGTTGTAGCAGCAGCCGCGGGCGAGGACAAAGAAGAAGTCTACAACTTCGCGGGAGGTCATAGTGGTTTTGATTTCGCCGTTTTCGATGCCTTCCTGAACGATGTCCTCCAAAACCTTCTGCATGGGTCTGTAACGGGAGAAGAACTTGTTGTCCGACTGGAAAAGAATCTTCATCAGTTCAAGACCGGTGTTCAGGTTCAGGCGGGTATAGTAGCGGAAGAAGTCCACTATTTTTTCAGCCAAAGTGCTGCCGCTGAGGTTGAGGGCTACGGAATCGGTGAAGAAGCGGTCGCCTTCCATATAGATATTGAGGAACAGATCCTCTTTTGCGGGGAAATAACTATAAAAGGTACCGATAGAAACCTTGGCGTCGTTGCAGATCTCGCGGACGGTAGTGTTCTGGTAACCCTTTTCTTTCATTAATTTCAAAGACGATTTGAGCAGGCGTTCTCTTGTGCGCTGCGCCTTGTCGCTTTTCGCAGGTGCATTGTTATCCATTGAAGCGACCTCCTTTGGGATTTAATTGTGTAAAGTGATAAATATTATAACCTACTGTCATGACAAATGTCAACATAAAAATGAACAAATTGCAGAAATGTTCATTTTGTGATGGGCGGCGGCATAACTTGCGGGACATGCGCATAGTATTTAGCACCACGTAATATCAAAAAACATGCGAGGAGGCAAAAGGGTGGAAGAGAATAAAATCTACGAAGATATAGCGCTGCGTACCGGTGGGGATATTTATATAGGTGTGGTCGGCCCCGTGAGAACGGGCAAGTCTACATTTATAAAAAGGTTTATGGAAACGCTGGTGATACCCAATATAGAGGACGTTTATATGCGGGAGCGCGCTCGCGACGAATTGCCGCAGAGCGCCAGCGGCCGCACTATTATGACCGCTGAGCCGAAGTTTGTGCCGGAAGAGGCGGTAAGCATAGAAACGGAAAACAGCGTTTTTTCCGTGCGGCTTATCGACTGCGTAGGGTATATGGTGGAGGGCGCACTGGGTCAAAGCGAAGAAGACGGCTCCCCGCGAATGGTAACGACGCCTTGGTACGATTACGAAATACCCCTTACCGAGGCTGCGGAAACGGGAACGCGCAAGGTGATCGCCGAGCACAGTACTCTCGGCGTTGTGATGACTACAGACGGAAGCATTTCAGATATACCGCGCCACTCGTACGAACCTGCTGAGGAGCGGGCGGTCAGCGAACTGAAAGCCATCGGCAAACCGTTCGTCGTTGTACTCAATTCTGCCCAACCTCATTCGGAGCAGGCGCAGCGGTTGAGGGCGGAGCTGGAAGAGAAATATGATGTAGCCTGCATCTGTGTAAATTGCCTTGAGCTGGACGAGGACGACGTTACATATATTATAAGTGCGGTTCTGCGGGAATTTCCTCTGTCGCGCATGGAAATATTTCTGCCAAGCTGGGTGGATGCCCTGCCCTTTGAACATCCTGCCAAGGCGGAGATTTTCGCGGCTCTGCGCGAAAACTGCGCCGCTGTAAGCTGTATCCGCGATGCGGGAACTGCTGCGGAGGGGATCGCTGCCTGCACCTGCGTCGAGCGTGCCCGTACGGAGTCTGTCGATCCGGGGACGGGCGTGGCGGTGATTCGTGTGGAGCTGCCGAGAAGTCTGTTTTACGAGACTCTAAGCGAACGGTCGGGCTTCGATGTGGCTGATGACGGCGACCTGCTTACGCTGCTAACGGACATGTCGGACGTAAAAACCGAGTACGACCGCATTAAGGACGCGCTGCACGATGTTCGCACCAAGGGTTACGGCATCGTTATGCCCTCCCGCGAGGAGCTGCGGCTGGAAGAGCCTGAGATAGTGCGGCGCGCGGGAAGATACGGGGTAACGCTGAAGGCCAGCGCGCCGTCTATCCATATGGTAATGGCGAATATCGAAACCGAGGTTTCGCCTGCCATCGGCAGCGAGAAACAGTCTGATGACATTATAAATTACCTGCTGCAGGAGTTTGAGGGCGATACGGGGAAAATATGGGAGTCCAATATCTTTGGCAAATCTCTTTACGATATTGCGGGCGAGGGCCTGCAGGCCAAGATAAAGAAAATGCCTGAGGATGCCCAGGGGAAATTGCAGGAAACCCTCCAGCGCGTTGTTAACGAGGGCAGCGGCGGGCTGATCTGCATAATATTGTGATGCACAAGGCCACCTCCCGAAAGGAAGATGGCCTTTTTTGTGCGCACGGCAGGTGAGTAATGCCGTGATCGGGAGGAAAAAATGAAGCTGAAAGAAAACTGTAAATATGTAATTAAATGTTAAAAGTTCTTTGTCGGCCTTACGAAAACGGCAAATAGTAAGCAAATCTAACACAAAATCATATAAATTTTTACACATAAAATCGCGCTTGATTATTGACAAAATATTAACAAAGTTTTATGATATTAGTGTGTTTTTTGACGCAGTGCCGAGAGGCACAGAATATGAAAGGAGAAAAAAAGCATGAAGAAGACACTGGCACTTATCCTTGCAGTGCTGATGGTAGTTGCTCTCTTCGCTGGCTGTGGTAAGGACACCACCACTACTCCCACCACTCCCGGTACTGACACTCCCGCTAGCTCTGCTCCTTCTACCGGCGCCGAGGGTACCGATACCCCTGATACCCCCGAGGCTCCCGTAGAGGACAATGGCCCCTACAACTTTGCAAAGGGCAAGTTTGAGTACAACGCCGACGGTTACGTTGACGAAAACTACTCCTACACTCTGCCTCTGAGCACCACCGATGAGATCCTCACCAACTGGACCACCTTCTGGCTTCCCCAGTACATTCCCGAAGGCGGCATGCAGGAACTCGAGACCCTCGCTTACATGGAAGAGATCACCGGCGTTCACATTGAGTACGAAGTTATCTCCTCCGAGCAGAGAAGCACCAACTTCTCCGTTCTGCTGGCTTCCGATGACCTCCGTGACATCATGGACGGCGTAACCTTCTTCTGGACCAGCGAGATCCGCGATATGATCGATGACGGTTATTTCATCAACTTCTACGATTACAGAGATTATATGCCCAACTACCTCCACGAGCTGTGGGCACGTAACGATATCGACGTTCTCAAGTACGGTCGTGTTGACGATACCACTTGGCCCGCCATGTACGGTATGGTCGTAGATCCCATGCCCGCTATGGGTTACATGCTCCGTCAGGACTGGATGGACGATCTGGGTCTGGGTCTTGCTAAGGACGTTAAGACCATCGATCAGTTCCACGATGTCCTCACC
>JAFYLI010000117.1 GCA_017537165.1 Oscillospiraceae bacterium
AGTGTATTATACACTAACTTAGCTGCGTTATCAAGAGAAAAATGTCAACCCCGCATACTGTGTGGTTTGAGCATTGAAGAGTGTGTGGAAATGTGATAAAATATAAAAAACTTGTAAGCAATGAAATGTACGGCAGCAGGGAGGACATGAATACGGTATCTTTCCGAGAATGCCGAATTCTGATAACCCAAAAGATAGGTGATACATATGGAAGAAAGAATGGTAAAAATAACAAAGCGGCAGGAGAGCAGTGATGACTGTTTCGTTTGCGGAATAAAGAACCCCATCGGTTTCGGCTCGCAGTTTTATGAAACCGAGGAGGGTGAGCTTATCTGCCTTGCCGAGTCCAAGTTTGACTATCAGAGCTACCCCGGCCGCCTGCACGGAGGTATTGCCGCGACCCTGCTGGATGAGACCATGGGCAGAGCCATACTTATCAATAACCCCAACGCATGGGGCGTTACCGTGGACATGGAACTTAAATATAAAAAGCCCGTACCGCTGGACTGCACTCTGCGCGTTATCGGAAGAATTGACGAGGACAGACGTATATTCACCGCCAGCGGAGAAGTCCTGCTGGAAGACGGCACAGTTGCCGTTACTGCCAAGGCTCGTTACATGAAGATGGCGATCGACAAGATATCCGAAGGCGGCGAAAGCGGCGGAGATATACTGTTTATGGCTGAACTGGACAGAGAAGTGGACAGCATAAGCAGGGAAGGCCCCTTGAAGGTGATTTATAAGTGAAAAAAGAAGTAGGCAAAACCCTCTGCCTTATCGCTTTGCTGGGTGTTGCGGTAGTCTACCTTTTATCAAAAGGTATCATCGTCTTTGACCACTCTGCCCGGCGCGCGGGCGAAGGTTTCCGCTGGAACGGTGTGCTGTACATTCCCACATCGGCGGAGGACTATACCGAGGGAAAGACCATAGCAAAGACTACCGATAACTGGCAGCTGAACATAGTGGAGGAAGACGAGGGCCATACCTTTATGGTAATGCGCTCGTTCCTTGACCAGTGGCTATGCGTGCGCGAGGATTATGAATTCCCCAAAGAGGGAAACGTAACTGCGGTCTACATCGACGGAAAGAAAATCGACAATGTGGAGCTTGCCGCCGCGGCGCAATATATGCTGGAAAATTTTACGGCAGAGCGGGACTATGCGGTGGAGTCGATTCGACATGATACGGAAACTCAGCAGATGCGTGATATAAGCTACTGTTTTGAGGGCTGTCCGGTGGGCATAGACAGAAATGACGACCATATAGGACGTATCAACGGCGAGTGGGTGTTTGCCCGCCGTGTGGGTGAAGCCGGAGGACTGCATGCATATAAGCTTTGTGCTGTGCCCGAGGAATATTTTGAGATATTGGAAAAATATTGCGGGTGACATGGTATGGAAGCGTTTGTTCTGGTTAAACCGTCGGAAGAATATGCCGAGCAGATAATGGCATACAGAAGGGAATTTATTTCGGCAGGAAACACTATGGACGGCTGCGGGCCTCTGCGTGGCGCAAAAGATGCTGAGGATTACCTGCGTTTATGCAGGGAACACGAAGATCCTGCGACGGTTCCGAAACATCTCGTGCCCGCAACTCAGTTTTTGTTTGTGCGTAAAAGCGACGATAAACTTGTAGGCATGATACAGATACGCCATAAATTTAATGATTATCTTGCTAAATTCGGCGGTCATATCGGGTACTCTGTAAGACCGGACGAAAGACGCAAGGGCTACGCCAAGGAAATGCTGAGAATGGCGCTTCCCAAGTGCCGTGAACTTGGCCTTGATAAGGTGATGATAACCTGCATCGAGGATAATATCGGCAGCGAAAAGACAATTCTTGCAAACGGCGGTATTTATTATTCTACTGAGTATGAGCCGCTGGAATATGAGAATATAAAAAGATTCTGGATATTGCTGTAATAGCTGTATTAAAACGTAACAGCCGTGCCAAATAAGGCACGGCTGTTGTGATGATAGAAGGCAATAATCGTATTTGCAGGCTTAAAAACTGCAGAGGTATACATCGGATTCGTATTCGTAAGATGCGGATACCTGAGCCTGCATTGTGTCGTTGGTGCCTGCATTGGCGGCGCGCTTTGCGTCTGCAGAACGGGCGGTAAATACCCAAATTGCAGCGATAACTATAGCAAGCAGAAGAGCGAGCAGTTTATTCATAAATAACCTCTTTCCGAGCTCCCTGCGTTCTTGAGAACGTCGGTGGCAGCATTCATCGTGTATTCATACATGAATAATAAAGGCAACACTTCCAAAAGTCAACCCACAGCGGGAAATGAGGCGCTTTCTTTGATTTGCGGCCAATAAAAAGACGGCGGACCCATGATGGATCCGCCGTAAATTATGTACGAAGCTTAAATTAGAACTCGAAGCTCTCGAAGCTACCGGTCATGCCGGCGATCTCAGCGTAGCCGTTAGCAATGTAGAAGTTGCCGAGGACGTTGCCGGTCTGCTCATTGTAGAGGTTTCTCAGATGGGGGCTGTTCTCGAAAACCTTGTCCATGGTAGCCTCGCTGTCATCAAGAACAGCGGTGCCGCGGATACGGATCCAGGTCATGTCGGACTTCATAGCGCACATCTCGAAGTTTTCGTTCTCAACGGTCTGCTTGAAGGACTCCTTCTGCTTGCCCATACCGAAGTACAGCTTGCCGTCAAGGATCATGTGGAAACCGAAGGGGCGTACGCGGGGCTTGTTGCCGTCGCAGGTGGCATAGAAGAAGGTGCCGGCTTCCTTCAGATAAGCTTCTACTCTTTCAACGTTGGTCATTGGAATGCACTCCTTTTAATCAATGATAGTGCTGTGATTATACAATAAAACCGCTGATTAAATCAACTCTTTTTCTTAAATTCATATTGGAATACATATTATGAAAAAATGTGAGAAAAAATAGAAAAAAACCTTGCAAACAGGAAATGTTTGTGGTACTATATTTCAGCATTACGCACGCCTGCTGACTGTTTCTCGTGTGCCCGACCGGAAAATCGGGTGGGGAAGCAGGTAGACGGGGCGGAGGTAAGAAAAACAAAAATTTTAGGAGGAAACACAAAATGGCAGTAGTATCCATGAAGCAGCTCCTGGAGGCCGGCGTACATTTCGGCCATCAGACCAGACGCTGGAACCCCAAGATGGCTCCCTATATCTATATGGAGCGTAACGGCATTTACATCATCGACCTTCAGAAGACCGTAAAGAAGCTGGAGGAGGCTTACAACTTCGTTCGCGACGTTGCTGCTAACGACCAGACCATTCTTTTCGTAGGTACCAAGAAGCAGGCTCAGGACGCCGTTAAGGAAGAGGCTGAGAGAGTTGGCATGTACTATGTCAATGCTCGCTGGCTCGGCGGCATGCTCACCAACTTCAAGACCATGCGTACCCGTATCGACCGTCTCGCTCAGCTGCGCAGAATGCAGGAGGACGGCACCTTCGATATGCTCCCCAAGAAGGAAGTTATCAAGCTCACCAACGAGATCGCTAAGCTCGAGAAGTATCTCGGCGGCGTTAAGGATATGAAGAAGCTCCCCGGCGCTCTCTTCATCATTGACCCCAGAAAGGAAAGAAACGCAATCGCTGAGGCTCGCAAGCTTCACATCCCCGTTGTCGCTATCGTTGACACCAACTGCGATCCCGATGAGGTCGATTACGTTATCCCCGGCAACGACGACGCTATCAGAGCTATCCGCCTGATCGCTGCTACCATGGCTAACGCTGTTCAGGAAGGCCACCAGGGCGCAGACGCTGAGGCTGTTGAGGCTGCTGAGGCTCCCGTAGCAGAATAATTCAGGAGGTAAACGAAAATGGCATTTACAGCTGCTGATGTTAAGAAGCTCAGAGAGACTACCGGCGTTGGTATGATGGACTGCAAGAAGGCTCTTGTAGAGACCGACGGCGATATGGAAAAGGCTATTGAATGGCTCCGTGAGAAGGGTCTTGCTACCGCTCAGAAGAAGGCCGGTAAGATCGCTGCAGAAGGCGTTTCTTTCGCCCTCGTAAACGAAGCCGGTGTTGGCGTTGTTGTTGAAGTTAACGCACAGACCGACTTCGTTGCAAAGAATGAAGTTTTCCAGGAGTATGTAAACGGCGTTGCTTCCGTTATCGCTGACAAGGCTCCTGCTGACGTTGAGGCTCTCATGGGCCTGGCATACCCCGGCACCGAGCGTACCGTTCAGGACGTTCAGAACGACAAGGTTCTCACCATCGGCGAGAACATTCAGGTTCGTCGCTTCACCCGTTATGAGACCGGCCTCAACATCCCCTACATCCACATGGGCGGTAAGATCGGTGTTCTCGTAAACATGGAAGTTTCCGAGGGCCTCTGCTGCAACGAGAAGGTTGTAGAGCTTGGTAAGGACCTGGCTATGCAGATCGCTGCTATGAACCCCTCTTTCCTGGATAAGGCTGATGTTGACAACTCCACTCTCGACAAGGAGAGAGAGATCCTCATGGCTCAGGCAAAGCAGGATCCCAAGAATGCCGGCAAGCCCGACAACATCATCGAGAAGATGGTTGCCGGCCGTATCGGCAAGTACTATGAGGAGAACTGCCTCCTCCAGCAGGCTTTCGTTAAGGAGAACAAGCAGTCTGTTGAGCAGCACGTTGCTGCCGTTGCTAAGGAAGTTGGCGGCACCATCGTTGTTAAGGCTTACACCCGCTATGCTACCGGCGAAGGCATTGAGAAGCAGGAATCTGACTTTGCAGCTGAAGTTGCAAGCATGATTAAGTAATCTGCTCCTTCATCTTATAATCGCATACAGCGCCCGAGGTACTCAAAGTGCCTCGGGCGTTTTTTGTACCCAAATCGGATTCGGTAAAAAGTCTGCCAATATTGTGTCCCTGTGGGTTTTGCGGCGCTTATGACGGTTGAAAAAGCATACTTACTGTGGTATTTTGTCGGCGGTCAATTCAAATGAGCAAAAAATGACACATATTTTGCGAAAAAAATGAAAAACCCTCTTTTAAATCCTGCTGAAATATATTAGAATATCTTAGATAGAGAATTATATTAGCACTGGAGGTATACCTGTGGAACCCACATATAAAAGAGTTTTGCTCAAGCTCAGTGGCGAGGCACTTGCCGGCTCTGCTTCTAGAGGTCTTGATTTTGAAATTATCGGTAAAGTTTGCGACGTTATTAAAAAGTGCAACGAGGCCGGTGTTGAAATTGGTATTGTAATCGGCGGCGGCAATTTCTGGCGCGGCGTAAAGGACGGCGGCGACCGCATGGAGCGCACTCGCGCTGACCATATGGGCATGATGGCTACCGTACTCAACTGCCTTGCGGTTGCTGACGTGCTGGAACAGAAGGGCGTATCTGTACGCGTGCAGACTGCTATTGAAATGCGCGAGATTGCAGAGCCCTATATCCGCTCCAAGGCTGTGCGTCACCTTGAAAAGGGAAGAGTAGTTATTTTCGGCTGCGGTACCGGCTGCCCCTATTTCTCTACCGATACTGCCGCTGTTCTCAGAGCAGCTGAGATAAATGCAGACGTTATTCTTCTTGCCAAGAATATCGACGGCGTATATGAGGCAGACCCCAAGCTGGTTCCCGATGCAAAGAAGTTTGACGAGATCAGCTATTCCGAGGTTCTTGCTAAGCGTCTTGCAGTTATGGACTCCACCGCAACCTCTCTGTCTATGGATAACTCCATACCCATCCTGCTCTTTGCCCTGCAGGATCCCGAGAATATTTACCGCGTTATCATGGGCGAAAAGATCGGCACCAAGGTATATTGATGCCATACAGCTTCCGTGTTTCGGGAGACATTAAAATGTAAATTTATTGCACCGCGAAAGCGGTTGAATGGAGGATTTATATGTATAAGGAATTTACCGCTAAGATGGATAAGACCATCGAAGTCATGCAGAGCGATTTCGCCGCAGTTAGAGCAGGCCGCGCCAACGCAGCTGTTCTTGACCAGGTAAAGGTCGATTATTACGGTACCCCCACCCCCATCCAGCAGGTTGCAACCGTATCTTCCCCCGACCCCAGAACTCTCGTTATCCAGCCTTGGGAGACCAAGCTCCTGAAGGATATTGAAAAGGCTATTCTCGTAAGCGACCTGGGCATCAACCCCCAGAATGACGGTCGTATCATCCGCCTTGCTTTCCCCCAGCTTACCGAGGAAAGACGTAAGGAACTGGCAAAGCAGGTAAAGAAGTACGGCGATGACAGCAAGGTTGCTATCAGAAATATCCGCCGTGACGCTATGGAAAAGTTCAAGGCTCAGAAGAAGAAGTCTGAGATCACCGAGGATGACCTGAAGGACATCGAGAAGGAACTGCAGAAGATCACCGACGATTACGTAAAGAAGATCGACGATCTGGTAGCCAAGAAGGATAAGGAACTGCAGAGCATCTGATCCGGCCTCCGCAAGAATTCGATATGGAGGAATAAATGGCTTTATTCTCTAAATCAAAAAATGAAAAGGCTTGGCAGGCTGGGAACAGCCTGCCTAAGCATGTTGCCATAATTATGGACGGCAACGGCCGCTGGGCAAAAAAGCGCGGTCTTCCGCGTACAGCAGGCCATTCCGCAGGTGCGGAAACTTTCCGTAAAATTGCCACATATTGCAAGAATCTTGGCATGGACTACCTTACCGTCTACGCTTTTTCCACAGAGAATTGGAAACGGCCTAAGGAAGAGGTAGATGCCATTATGCAGCTTCTGGAGAAATATCTCGTGGAAGCTATTGAGAAGATGGAAAGAGACGGCATTCGCCTTAAGATATTGGGCGATACCGAGCCGCTGTCCGATAAACTTAAAGCTCTCATAGAAAGAACCGACAGCATCAGCCATGAGCTGAGCGGATTTCAAGCCAATATTTGCCTTAATTACGGAGGCAGGGATGAAATCATCAAGGCGGCGAGAAAATATGCCCGTGAGGTCAGTGAGGGCAGAGCAAACGATATAGACGAAAAGGGATTTGCCGCCTATATGTATTCCGACGGTATTCCCGACCCCGATCTGATAATCCGACCCAGCGGCGAGATAAGAACGTCCAACTTCCTGCTCTGGCAGTCGGCATATTCCGAATTTTATTTCACCGATGTGCTTTGGCCGGATTTTGACGAGGCCGAGCTTGATAAAGCGCTGGAGGACTATGCAAAGCGATCCAGACGCTACGGAGGAGTGTAAGCAATGGCAAGCAACAAAATTCAGCGTATCAATGAGGATATTCAGCGCGAGCTTTCCGGTCTGCTGCGTAATGTAAAGGATCCCCGCCTGCAGCAAGGTATGATAAGCATTACCGGCGTAGAAACCACCGGTGATCTGCGCTATTCCAAGATATATATCAGCGTTCTCGGCAGCTTCGATGAGAAGGAACTGAAGAAGGGCCTGAAGTCCGCATCCGGCTATCTGCGCCGTGAAATCGGAAACAGACTCAATCTCAGATATACTCCCGAGCTGATATTCGAGCTCGATCCCTCTCTTGCAAGAGGCGCACATATTTCCAAGCTTCTCAATGAGCTTGAAAAGAACAGCGGGAGCAGCGAAAATGAAGAAACTGACGATAACTGAAACTGCCCGTTTTCTTGCAGAACGGGATAATTTCCTTATAATCAGCCATCGAAGACCGGACGGAGATGCCATCGGCAGCTCCGCCGGGTTTTGCTGCGGTTTGAGAGAAATGGGCAAGACCGCATATCTGCTGCCCAACCCTCAGATAACCGATAAATTCGTTCCTTATGCAGAGGAGTTTTACGCTCCCGAAGGCTACGAGTATTCCTGCCTTGTCAGCACAGATCTTGCCGACGAGGGAATAATCCAGCTTAACGCGGAGGAACTTTGCGGAAAAGTCGACCTTTCCATCGACCATCATCCTTCCAACAGCGGATACGCCGCCAATGTTATGATGCTGCCCGAAAAGGCATCCTGCGGTGAGGTCGTGCAGCTGATTCTCAAGGAACTGCCCTGCGGTATAAGCAAAAAGACTGCCGAAATGCTCTATTTTGCCATAGCCACCGATTGCGGTTGCTTCCGCTATAAGAATACCACTGCTGAAACCTTGCGTGCGGCGGCTGAGCTTATAGATACCGGTATTCCCAGCGGCAGCATGAACAAGAAACTGTTCATGACTAAGAGCAAAGGCAGACTGCTTCTCGAAGGTCAGATAATTTCCAACATGGAATTTTATATGGACGGCGAGCTGGTTATAGCCGTAGTTTCGGATGAAATGATAGCTGCCTGCGGTGCTACCGAGGATGATCTTGACGATGTAGCGGTTATTGCAGGTCAGGCGGAAGGCGTAGAAGTCAGCATTACAGTTCGCCAGACCGAAAGCGGCTGGAAGGCTTCCGTGCGTACAGTTGATTATGCCAACGCCAATGCCATCTGCGCCCAGCTGGGCGGAGGCGGCCACGGAATGGCAGCAGGCTGCAGCATGGATTGCGAGCTGGAGGAGTTTAAGCGTCTCCTGCTTGAAGCGTCCAAAAAGGTGTGGAAACAAGGATGACAGGTATAATCATTGTCAATAAACCCGAGGGCTGGACGAGCCACGATATAGTGGCCAAGCTTCGCCGCATACTCGGAGAGCGCAGAATCGGCCACGGCGGAACGCTTGACCCCATGGCGATCGGAGTTTTACCCGTTTTTGTGGGCAGAGCGACCCGCGCTGTTGAGTTCCTGGAAAATGCCGATAAGGAGTATATTGCCGCTCTGCGACTGGGTATATCTACTGATACTCAGGATACAACGGGCAATGTGATCAGCGAAAAGCCTGCCAACGTGAGCAGGGAAGAGCTTGAGTCAGTGCTTGACAGATTCCGCGGTGAGATCGAGCAGCTGCCGCCCATGTATTCAGCCATTAAAGTTGACGGAAAGAAGCTCTATGAGTATGCCCGCAAAGGCGCTGAAATAGAGCGCAAAACCAGAAAAATAACCATCCATGAGTTGGAAGTGGTAGGTCAGCGTGAGGACGGAGATTTCCTCCTGCGTGTGGTCTGCTCAAAGGGTACCTACATACGCGCCCTTTGTTCCGATATAGGCGATGCCCTTGGATGCGGCGGAGCAATGTCTGCTCTTGTTCGCACGAGAGCAGGAGCATACCGCATCGAAACCGCTCATGCCATGGAAGATATTATTGCGGCAGGCCCCGAAAAGGCTCCGGAAATGCTGATGAGCCTTGAGTCCATGTTCGCTATGTACCCCGCCGTAGCTGTTGGCGAGGCGGGCGAAAAGCGCTGCCGCAACGGACTTGCTCCCAAACTGAGAACTGCGCCTGAGGGGAAATTCAGGCTCATTTCCGAAAGCGGAGAATTTCTTGCGCTTTGCGAAAACGATGGCGAAGTGCGGGTCATAAAGAGCTTTTACGAAGTTTAAAGGAAGATAAACAGATGTCAGATAGAAAAAAGGTAGTGGCGCTGGGCTTTTTTGACGGTGTCCATCTGGGCCATGCAGCCTTGCTCAACAAGGCTAAGGAAGTGGCTGAAAAACTGGATATGGAGCCAGCCATGCTCACCTTTGACCGCCATCCCGATGAGCTTGTTACAGGAAAAGCGATGGCCCTGATAAATTCAGCGGAGGACAGAGAGTATATTGTCAGCCGTTGGTTTGGAATTAATGAGATCATCACCATCCACTTTGATATGGAAATGATGAAAATGCCTTGGAGAGAGTTCGTGGACATGGTGCGCGAACGCTACGGCGCGGAGTATTTCGTCGTAGGCCACGATTTCCGCTTTGGCTTCAAAGGTGAAGGCACTGCGGAAAAACTGCAGGAGCTGGGCAAAGAACTTGGCTTTGGCTGCGATATCATGGCTAAGGTGGAGCTGGACGGCGTAACCGTCAGCTCTACATACATCCGCGAGCTGGTGGCAGAGGGCCGTATTGAGGAAGCAAACCGTTTTCTTGGTCATCCTCATTTGCTTACGGGAGTCGTTCGCCATGGTTTCAAGCTTGGCAGAACGCTGGGCACACCCACTATCAATCAGAAGTTTGAAGAAAATATCATAGTTCCGCGCCACGGAGTCTATGCGGCAAAGCTGGGCGTTATAGGCGAGGAGGAAATTTATCCTGCCGTTACCAATATCGGAGTTCGTCCTACCGTAAGCGGCGATAAGGCCGTTTCCGTGGAAAGCTACCTCCTTGATTTTGACCGCGACGTTTACGATAGGCACGTGGTATGTCTGTTCTATTCGTTCATGCGCCCCGAGATGAAATTCGGCAGCGTGGAGGAATTGGGCGCGCGAATCAAGGCCGATGCCCAAACAGCAAAGAAAATAGTTGAAAATATGTAATAAAAAACCGACGGTTCAATGAACCGTCGGTTTTTGTGTATCATTGTATTTTTAGTCCAGTGCGTCCCATGCGGTGTCGAGAGCGATCTCCATCATATCGGTGAAGCTGTTCTGACGCTGCTCTGCGGAAAGCTCCTCGCCGGAGAAAATGTGGTCGGAGATGGTCAGCAGGGAAAGGGCACGCTTCTTGGAGGCCATAGCTTCCATGTAAAGACCTGCGGTTTCCATCTCAACGGCACGCATACCCATGTTGCGGAATGCCTCATTGGCGTGAGGATTTGCATTATAGAAGGGGTCGGTGGTGAGAACGGGGCCTACGTTGGCGGTAACGCCTCTTGCCTCGGTGAGTTCAACAGCCTTGCGAAGCAGGGCGAAGTCAGCGGTAGGAGCGAGGATGGCAGGGAAATCGTACTGGTGAGAGAAGTTGGAGTTGGTGCAGGCGCTCATTGCGATAACCAGATCGCGTACGTGAGTGTCTTCGGACAGACCGCCTGCGGAGCCGATGCGGAGGATAATATCAACACCGTAGAAGTTATAGAGCTCGTGAGCGTAAAGGCACATGGAGGGAACGCCCATGCCGCTGCCCATAACGGAAATACGCTTGCCCTTATAAGTGCCGGTGAAGCCCAGCATATTGCGGACGGTGTTGAAGCATACAACGTCGGTGAAATAGGTCTCAGCCAGCTTCTTTGCTCTCAGCGGGTCGCCGGGCATAAGCACAGCCTTGGAAATAAGTTCGGGATCGGCCTCGATGCAGGCAGAGGGGGAAGAAATGATTTTACCCATAGTGGTGTCCTCCTGTATGTAAATGTATTTTTGTTTTTATGATGTTAGTCCTTGAAAAGCGCTGCAAGGCTTTCGGTGTAAGGTGCGCGGCAGATTCCCTTTTCGGTAATGATGGCAGTGATGAGGGAGTTATCGGTAACGTCAAACGCGGGATTGTAGCACTTGACCTCGTCCAAAGCCATGGGCTTTTCGTACCACTTGGTCTTTATCTCGTTGGGGTCGCGTTCCTCAATCTTTATATCGTCGCCGGTGGGGCAGTTCATGTCGATAGTGGAAGTGGGGCCGAGCACATAGAAGGGGATGCCATAGTGCTTGGCGAGAATTGCAACACCGCTGGTGCCTATCTTGTTTGCGGCGTCGCCGTTTGCGGCAACGCGGTCGCAGCCTACCATGCAGGCCTGAATCCAGCCGTTTTTCATAACGATGCTTGCCATATTGTCGCAGATGAGGGTAACGTCAACGCCTGCGCGCTGCAGCTCAAAGGAAGTGAGGCGGGCGCCTTGAAGAAGGGGGCGGGTCTCATCGGCAAATACTTTGAAGTTCATGCCCTTTTCACGTCCGAGAAGGAAGGGACCCTGGCCGGTGCCGTATCTGGAGGTAGCGAGAGGGCCTGCGTTGCAGTGAGTGAGAACACCGTCGCCGTCCTTCAGAAGAGAAAGGCCGTATTCGGAAATAGCGCGGCACATCTGAATATCCTCTTCGTGGATAGCTTTGCATTCCTTTTCAAGGAGCGCAAGTATCTCGGAGATGGTCTTGTCGCTGTTTGTGGTAACGATACCTTCCATGCGGTTGAGCGCCCAGCTGAGGTTTACTGCGGTGGGACGGGAGGAATTGAGATATTCCTTCAGTCTGTGGAACTCAGCGTAGAAACCATCATAATCCTTGGCCTCTATCTGAAGGGCGAGGACGTAAATGCCGTAGCCTGCGCAGATACCGATAGCGGGTGCGCCGCGTATCTTGAGCTGGAAAATAGCTTCGAAAATATCTTCGGGAGTCTTGAGGTAAATATATTCAAGCTCGGTAGGGAGCTTGGTCTGATCGATTATTACAACGCTTTTGCCGTCATCGGAAAGGCGAACGTTATCAATATGAGTTACTTTTTTAATCTCGTCCATAGGGCACCATCCTTATGTTTGTTTAATTATAGGATACAATCTTGCAGATTGCATGTCAAGCAAAAAGCAAGGAGCACAACGCTCCTTGCTTGTAAGTAAACGGTATCAGGTTTTACGCAGTTTTTTGATGGCGGGGGCCAGCAAAACATAAATTATGGGAGTTACTATCATTGCGGCTACGGCGTTTATAAGAGAAGCGGGGAGTTTAGCCGTCATGACGGCGCATGCCGCATCAAGCTGAAGTCCGTAGACAAATCTCTGATAGATAAAGGTTTTGAGCATATAGAGCACAACGTAAGATAACGCGCCGATAACGGAAGCTGCGATGTTTTTTATTTTGTTTTCGGCATTTGCGCCGCTGCTGTATGCTATTTTGGCGCAGAGCCAAGCCATTATAAACTTTGAAACAAAGGTAATAAGACACTGAATTATGTCGTATCCTCCGATGATATCGTAAAGGAAGGATCCGATACCTGCGGCAAGACCACCGGAGAGAGGGCCGAACAGCAGGCCTGCCAGCAGGCACATGGCATTTGCAAAATGAACCTTAGAGCCCAGCAGGGGAATGCGGAAATATGTAATGACAAATACAAGCGCGGCCATTACGCCTGTTTGAACAATAAAGTGCGTAGTAAAAGTTTTCTCTGTGCGCATGACGATCCTCCGTTAAGCTGCACTTTGCAAAAAAGATGTGCGGCTTTAGTTTGAAATATACGTTGATTATACTGCTTTTTGACCCGATTGAAAGTGTCAAAAAACAGTTTTTTAACCGGGTCAAAATAAAAAGAAATGCCCGGAAGCAGAAACTTCCGGGCATGCGGTTTTAAATTCCGTTAAAAAGCAGGTCTATCGCCATAGGAATATCCTCGTTGCTCATGCCTGCATAGCCGAATATGAGAGTGTTGGTTTCACCCGCATAGGAGTGGAAATTGTCCGACAGTTTGGGCACGCGGACGTTTTCGGTTTCGGCGCGCTCGAGTATCAAAGATATAATTTCCGCACTTCCGCTGAGCAGCAGATGGAGTCCTGCGCCGCTGCCGCTGATTTTAAGACCTAACCGTGTTGCGTGGGGAGTGAGGGCATCTATCAGTATGTCGCGTCTCGCTCGATATAGGGTTTTCATGCGGTTGAGATGGCGGTTCAAGTATCCGTTATCAATAAAGCTTGCAAGGGTGTGCTGGTCAAATCGGGAGACCGTGGAGGAATAGCTTTTGAGAATTTCTGCGGCAGAGGTAAGCAGGGAAGGCGGCAGAACCATATAAGCTATTCTTATAGACGGCGCAAGTATACGGGAAAAGGTGCTGATATATATGACGTTGCGGCTGTCCATGCCTTGAAGCGAAGGAATAGGACGGCCTGCAAAGTTAAATTCACTGTTGTAATCGTCCTCGATGATATATCTGCCGCTTTTCTCCGAAGCCCATTTTAAAAGTTCGCTGCGCCTGCCCGCAGGCATTATGATGCCCGTAGGGAACTGGTGAGAGGGGGTTATACAAGCCACAGATGCCGTACATTTTGAAAGCGCGGCGGCACTCATACCCTCGCTGTCCAGCGGGATATAATGGAGCTGCCTGCCGCAGCCGGCCAATATAGCGGGGGTTTTTGCGTAACCCGGTTCTTCAACGGCAAATTCTGCATCTGCGGGGAGAAGTCTGCAGAGCAGCATGAGTAGATATTCCATGCCTGCGCCGATTACGATTTGCTCGGGGCTGCAATTTACTGCTCGAAATTCCCGCAGATACTTGCACAGAGTGCTGCGCAGTTCCTCGTCACCCTGACAGTTTCCCGATGCGAGCAGGGTCTCACCGTTATACAAGACCTCTTTGCCCAGCTTGGCCCACGTTCTGAAAGGGAAGGAGTGGGCGTCAACCGTATTGGTCATGAAATCGTAGCGATAGCTGCGAGCGACCGGGGCAGGTGCTTCGGTCTGCATAATCTGGGCAGGAGGGGACAGCTCTATTTTAGAAACATAGTAGCCGCTGCGGGGACGGGAAGATACGTAACCCTCCTGACAAAGCATGGCGTATGCCGTTTCCACTGTATTTGCGCTGATTCCCAAATGGGAGGCCAGCGCTTTTTTTGACGGCAGGCGTTCGTTTTCAATAAGTCTGCCTGAACGTATCCCGTCTGCAATATAAGCATAAAGCTGCTCATATATAGGCAGACGGGATTTGCGATCTAATTCCAAAGTAAAACTATTCATATTTATCTGCTGCGAAGCATTCGCAATGCCTTTTCGGTCATGGTGGTGAGATCGGGAGAAAGCGAAAACTCCTCAATAACCTGCTGGCAGTAATTTTTGAATATATCTATGTCGCCGTAAGAGAGTGTCAAGGACATCTGCATGGCGCGCTCGGTTTTTCCGTCTACGCAGATTTCTCCGTCATCAAGGCAAAGGTCTACAACAGTGTGGTCGCCAAGATAGAGGTTATTGCGTCTGCGGGTGCGGTGAGTGGTAAATACAACGCCGAGCTTGCCGCGCTTTGCCAGTTCACCGAAACGGCGGAATGCACCGCGGCGAAGGAAATCCTCAACTACGGTTTCGGGGGATTCGAAATAGCTAAGCCAGCCATTGCCGGTGTAAAGGCCGGGCATTTCAGCCTGATCGACGACTCCCGTGCGCAGAGTGGCTGCATTGCTGCCGTTGGAGGTGCATACTCTCAGAAGGTATCCGTTTTCTGCAAGATCCCAATCGGGAGTATCATAATAGGCAAAGTCCGACTGGTATACCATAAAATCGCCGCGCATATAGCGGGTGAATATATCTTCGTTCATAGCCTTGGTTATAAATATTTTACCGGGAACAACTATTCTGAACTTGACTTCTGATGCCATGATCATCGCCTCCGTTCTCTATTTTAAATTAATAAGCACTGCTTGGCAACATAAATTTTTAACAAAGCCGAAAAGCTAATGAAAAATTATCTTATTCGCCTTTATGCGACTTAATTTTCATTACTGCTGTCGTATAGTGGTGTGGAAAATAAAGGAAATAGGAGGTCGGTTTTATGATCGGCAAAACGGTGCGGCAGGGTGCGAACAGAATAGCCGCTGCCGCAGGAAAAGCAGGAATTGCGAGGCTGAGCGTTATTGCGGAAAAGGCATGGGTGTTTCATATAGCGCGATACCTCGGTTGCTTTGCGGGAGGTTGGTTGCTTTCGGAGGCTGTCATTTTCGGCGCATACGCTCCTTTCTCTGTTGGCTTTGCCGCTGTTGCAGGTGGAGGAATGAGCGGCCTTGCGGCTCTTATTGGCGTTTTCATAGGATCGCTAATCAGAGGTGGAGCAGACGCGGCCATAAAATATTCTGCTGCGGTACTGCTGGTTTTTACAGCCAATATGGTGCTTAAAGGTACGGAGATATCAGCAAAAAAATGGTTTGCGCCGATTATAGCGGCCTTGATGCTGGCATGCACAGGACTTATCTACGTTGCCCATGACGGATGGCAGCTGCAGGCAACTGTGCTTTGCATGATGGAAACGGTATTGGCGGGTGGGTCAGCATATTTTTACTCTGTGGCACTGATCCCTGCGGAAAGCACATGGCAGGAGCGCAGGCGGGTAATAAGCACGGGTGTTGTTTTATGCACTGTGATGATAGCTCTTTCAAATATCGTTGTTCTTGACCTTATTTCATTGGGGCGCGTGCTGGCAGTTGTGGCTGTTATTTCCGCTGCATATAAAGGCGGGCCTGCCGCGGCTGCCGTTGCGGGAATTGCCTTTGGAACTGCTATGGATGCGGCGGAGGGTAGTTTGCCTTTCTTTTGTGCTTCGCTTGGCATAGCGGGTGTGGCCGCGGGATTGTTTGCCGGCAGCGGACGTCTTGTGGGGGCGGTGGCGTATATCATTGCAAATGCTGCTGCGGTTATTTGGTTTGGCGGTGGAAGATTGGCGCTGGCATCGCTGTACGAAACGTTTATTGCCTCCGTTGCATTTGTCCTTTTGCCTGAACGGCTGCTCATAAATCTGCGTGAGAATTTTGCGGTTAGAAGAAATACATACCTCGGTGAGGAAAAGGCCAAGGCGTATGCCCGCAGAAAGGCCGAACTGGCCGCAGAAGCATTTTCGGTAGCATATGGATCCCTGAGTGCCATCGGCGCAAATAGAGCAAATAAGCAGGAGAATATAACCACTGTCTTTGAGGCGGCGGCTGACAGAAAATGTGTTTCGTGCAAAGAACGCGGACGCTGCCACGGCAGCGATTACGAACTTACCCGCACGGTGCAAAACGATATGACGGTGCGCATGAAGCTGAGAGGAGAATTGCTGCCTCAGGATTTCCCCGAGTATTTCAAGGATAAATGCAAGGATTTGGAAGGCTTCTGCAAAGTGGTGAACGATGAGTATACACAGCTGCTTCGTCGCCGTGAACGAAACAAAAAGGCGGGGGAGAGCTATGAACTTGTGTGCGGAAGATTTATTGATATAGCAGAGGTGTTCACAGCCTTTTCTCAGCAGCTTGTTCCTGCAGGCAATTTGGAGCGGGAAATAGAAGAGCGCATGGAACTTTATATGCGCGGTAAGGGCGTGGATGCATCTGCGGCGGTGTTTCGCGACGGAAATGGAAGATTACATATTGAAGTTGATGGCGACGGAGCGGCGGCACTGAAAAAACTGCCGGATTGGGTAGACAGATTGTCGGCGGTAATCGGAAAACCTATTTGCGAGATGGACAGTGACGGAAGCAGGCGGCATATCGTACTGCTGGAGGCTGAGCCTCTTGCGGTGCGTATAGGTGTTGCATCTTTGCGCCGCAGCGGCGAAGAGGTGAGCGGAGATAAAGGCGCGTATTTCAAAACCGACAGCGGCCTGCTCTATGTAATTCTTTCCGACGGAATGGGCAGCGGCGAAGGCGCGGCCGAGGACAGCAATGAGGTGATTTCACTGCTGGAGAAATTTTTGCGGGCAGGCATCGGAGCGGAAAGCGCAATGCGCCTTGTAGGTGCCACGATGCAGCTTAAAAACGATTGCGCGCTGTCTACGGCATCTGTGGATCTTCTGTGCGTTAATTTGTTTACGGGTCAGGCGGACATTTTTAAATTCGGCGCTGCACCTACTTTTGTGAAAACGTCGGCAGGTGTCAGCGTATTGGAAGGGGACAGCCTTTCGGCGGGCCTGCGCGGTGACTGCGAAAACCTGCCCGACCACATTGCCACACGCCTTGACGCGGGCAGCACTGCCGTCATTGTAAGCGACGGCGTAACGGGCGGGGAAGATACCGAATGGTTGTGCCTCGAACTTGGAAATGAGACTGCGCCCGGGCGTGAGTTTGCACGACGTGTGCTGGAAGAAGCGGGGCGGCGTACCGGCTGCAGCGACGATATGACGGTGATAACCGTAAACGTGGAAAAACGCTGAATATTACGGCCTCAAAAAGGGTAAAATGGCGGCAAATACCAGTGAGGTGCCGCTATGATAAAAGGAATGTCGCGCAGGGTAATAATGGTGCAGTCACCGGACCCGGAGCTTTTCGAGAACGCAATATTTATACTGAAAAACGAAGCCTTTTTAAAAGAAACTGACCCAAACGATATACTAAAGCAAGCGCAGCAGATAGCTGATGAATATGTAAGAACGAATCTTGAAAAGAAAAAAACAAGATTTTCTCCGCTTTTGTGTGTGTCTGCGGGCGCTGTGGGAGGAATTCTTCTCGGCCTTTTGTGGCTGCTTATATGACAAAAGAGCAAGCATGTGCTTGCTCTTTTGGTTTACCATATAAACGGAATAAGGCGATATTTGACTTTCTGCTTATATTCCTTATAGCCCTGCAGTTCCTTTTCGAGGAATTCCTCCTCGTGCTTCAGCCTCTTGGCGATTATAAACGGATACGCGAGAAAGATTATGAAAGAATACAAGGAGCCGAGCACCAAAGGCATGGATAGAAACAAAAGCAGGGTAACGCCGTACATGGGGTGGCGCACTATACTGTAAAGCCCCGTATCAATGACTTTCTGATTTTCCTGAACTTCAATGGTGCGGCTGAGATATGTATTTTCACGAAGTACCTCGGCGTACAGAACGTAGGCGATGAGGAACACAAGGGCTGCGGCTATTGCTATTCCTTTCGGCAGGCTGTACCAGCCGAAGCGGAAACCGAGTCCCGCAACTATAAAACCCGCGAGGAACATGAGTCCGCTGAGCTTTACAACCAAGTCCTGCTCTTTTTGCTTTTCCTTGGCATTAAGTCGGCTTGCCAGCAGAGCGGGATTTTTAAACATCATAACTATGCCCGCGCAGAACATCGGGATAAACAAAATACCCATCAGCAGCCAAGCGTTGAAAAAGGATAGCGTGCCTGCAGGCAGGAATATAAGCGCGCCAACAAGGATAACACCTGCAAAAAATTTAATTATCGCCTGAGTAAATAATTTAGCTGTCATTAGTTATTCATCCTCACCTTGGTCTTCATAGGCTTCATAAATTACCCAATTCCCGGAGTATTCATTTTCTATAAAAACAAGGACGGTATTATCTTCGCCGTAGCGATATTTGTGTCCCGTGCCGAAATTGGATTGATCGTTTTTGGTGGGGGATTCATGGGCTTCTACGGTAGAGGTAATTTCTCCGTCATAGTATCCGCCGTTTTGCGGAGCATCCCAAGTGTAGTATGTTATACTCCGTCCGGTTGTTCCGTATTTGATGCCGTCTATCATTACCGTGGGTTTTACTGCCCAGTGTCTTTCTTCCTCGGGTCCTCCGCATCCTGCGATAGATAAAAAACATACCAAGGCAAGAAATAAAGCAGACAGTTTTTTCATACGAATCTCCTTCCGATGATATAGACCTAAAGAAACGCGGATTTATCGCTTCATATAACTCCAATCCTCGCGCGTTATGGCGCAGGCGTATGAGATGTAGTTTTTTTCATCGGGATATTCCTTGATTTTACTCATTCCGATGGCGAGAGCAGTATGGAAAGAACTGATATTAGTGTATTTCATATACGAATAAAGGCAGTCATATTCAGTGTTCTCAAAAGCCCAATCTCTCACGGCTCTTGCGGCTTCGCTGCCAAAACCCTGCTGCCAGTACTTCTTGTTAATATGATATCCTATTTCAGGCAGCAATTGGCCGTCAATGTTTTGGCTGGTCAATCCGCAGTCTCCAATAAATTTTCCCGTTGACTTGAGGATGACTGCCCATATACCGAAACCATATTCCTTATAGTATCTAAGGTTACGTTCTATCCAGTGCTGCGTCATGTCCTTGTCGTAAGGCTTAGGATAATGCTGCATGGTTTCCGCGTCCGAGAATATTTCAAAAATGTCGTCGAAATCATCCCAAGTATATTCTCTCAGTATCAATCGTTCTGTTTGGATTATCATATCACTATCACCTGAAAAGTTCCCTTATACTTTCGTCCACTTTATCATTTTTTGCAGATATTATCAATGGGGAGAATTGTGAAGAAAGAGAAGTCAAACTTACGCAGTTGACGCAATGTAGATTAATTTGATATAATATCAAAAATATGCCCATAAGGAGATAACTATATGGAAATACAGCGCATCAAAAGCTTTGAAATAGACCATGACATACTCATGCCCGGGTTTTATATTTCCCGCGTAGACGGCGACATCGTTACCTACGATATGCGTACCCGCCGCCCCAATATGGGTGACTATATGTCCGACCTTACCATGCATTCCGTGGAGCATATGTTTGCCACCTATATCAGAAATTCCGAGATAGCGGAAAACGTCATATACTTCGGGCCTATGGGCTGCCAGACGGGATTCTATCTGCTGGTTCGCAATGAAACACCTGACAAGGTTTTCGAAGTCAGCAAGAATGTTCTTGAAAAGATAATAGCCCATGACGGTGAAATGTTCGGTGCATCTGCCAAGGAATGCGGAAATTATCGCTGCCTTTCTCTTGATGCTGCAAAGAACGAATGCAAGACCTATCTCGAGGTACTGAAAGCTAAAAATACAGAGGGATACGGATATCCCCAAAAGTGAGGTAAAGTAAATGAAATTAGGTATTATCGGTGCAATGAAGGTTGAAATGGACGGCCTTAAGGCTGCCATGACCGAAACTCAATCTGTTACATACAGCGGTGTTGAATATATCAGCGG
>JAFYLI010000118.1 GCA_017537165.1 Oscillospiraceae bacterium
CGGGGCGATTCACGTCCCTGCGTTCCAAACAAGGGACTGTATCCCTTGCGCCACGAAAGCGGCTATCCTCTTAAAGCAATAGGCGTGACTGCTTTCGTCACGCCTTTTGCATATTTTACTGTCTTACGAACAACGCCCGAAAGATGCGGCCTGTTTTTGTTTGGGCATATCGGGCATTACGTCGGCGGGGATGGGGCATGTGTAGGGCGCAATGGCGGTGCGGCGGAGAAATTCTTCTTTAGCTGCCGTAAGTTTTTCGGGCTGCTCAAAGAGGTCGATGGCGGTGGCGGCAAGTGCCTTGCCTGCGAATATCATGCCGCGGTGAGCGGTTTCGCTTTTTCCTACCGCAACGGCCTGCCATGAATGCATGGGGGTGTTTGCAGGCCATACCGCGCCGTCCAGCTGAGCGGTAGGGCAAACTTGGCTTACGTCGCCCACGTCGGTGGAAGCAGGTCTGGATGCGGAGGAGGGAACGTAAGGGAGAACTTCACCCCAATTAGTGCTGTCGGCAGGGGGGAGCGTTGCGGATATGGCGGCCATAAACTCTTTCTCGCTGTCGGGAACTGTGGGGTAGGGGAGTGCGGCCATGTTTTCGTAGAGCATTTGCTCCATAACGGTGTTGGGGAGAGTGTTGGAACTGGCGCGGATGAAGCGTATATCAACCTCGGTCTCCGTCATAAGGGCGGCGCCCTCGGCTATCTTGTTGAGCCTTGGATATATTGCAGCTGCCTGATGAAGCTGGGGAGCGCGGAACTGGTAAACAGCCTCGGCTGTGGACTGGACTATATTGGGGGCGCTGCCGCCGGTATCGGTAATTGCGTAATGTATGCGTGCCTCGGAGGGGATGTGCTCACGAAGGAACTGGACACCGATGTTCATCAGCTCCAGCGCATCAAGGGCGCTGCGGCCCGCCTCGGGATTGGCGGCTGCGTGAGCGCTTGTTCCGCGGAAACGGTAATTGACGGTGTAGCTGGCAAGATAGGATGTGGCGGTTACTTCGTTGTGGTCGGCGGGGTGCCATGTAAGAGCGCAGTCAACGCCGTCGAAAACGCCTTCACGTACCATGAATACCTTGCCGGAGCCACCTTCCTCACCGGGGCAGCCGTAGTAAATTACGGTGCCTTCGCGTCCGCTTTCTTCCAGATAGCGCTTCACTCCGAAAGCGGCGGCGAGAGCGCCTGCGCCAAGCAGATTGTGGCCGCAGCCGTGACCGTTGCCGCCTGCTACAGATTCTTCCTTGCTGGGGATACCTGCCTTTTGGCTCAGGCGGGGAAGCGCGTCGAATTCACCGAGAAAAGCTATAACGGGCTTGCCGCTGCCGAAACGTCCGCAGAAAGCGGTCTCCAGCTTGCCTATGCCGCGCTCAACGGTAAAACCCTCGTCTTCAAGGGCCTTGCTGATTAGCTCGGCGGAGACTTTTTCCGTAAAACGCAGCTCTGCCGCATCCCATACCTTGTCGGAAAGGGTGGCGAAAAGCTCCGATTTGGAATCTATGTATTCAAAAACTTTATCTTTATTCATGTTATACTCCTTCCTCACTGCCAAGCTGGAAGAACGCTACTGCGCTGGCGGCAGCAACATTTAGTGAGTCAACTCCATGGGACATGGGTATTTTTACGGTGTAGTCGCAGCGGGAAATGTTTTCCGCTGCCATGCCGTCGCCTTCTGTGCCCATGATGATGGCCAGCCGCTTTTCGGCATTGAGCTGCGGATCGCGGATGGAAACGGAGTCATCCCGCAGAGCCATGGCAGCGGTGGCAAAGCCGAGCTCTTTAAGCACCCTCATATAATCCTCGGGGAGGAATGCCCAAGGTACCTGAAATACCGTGCCCATGCTCACTCGGATGGCTCTGCGGTAAAGGGGATCGGTGCAGGCGGGGGTGAGCAGAACGGCATCCATATTCAGGGCTGCGGCAGAGCGGAATATGGCTCCGAGATTTGTGGGATTCATTACATTTTCAAGCACGGCGACCCTTCTTGCATCTTTGCATACGTTCTCGGGGGCGAGCAGGGGAGGGCGGCGCATCGCGCAGAGCATACCTCGCACCAGCTTGAAGCCGGTAAGCTGAGAGAGCACATCGAACTCCGCGGTATAGACGGGAATATCTCCGCAGCGGGCTATTACGTCCTTTGCCTGCCCTTCGATGTGACGGCGCTCTACCAATACGGAAAGGGGAGTGCAGCCTGCGTCAAGAGCTCGTTCTATTACCTTTGGACTTTCGGCTATGAATATGCCCTCCTCGGGATGCTCACGGTTTAAAAGCTGCGCTTCGGTGAGGCGAGCGTAAACATCCAGCTCGGGGGCGGAAAAGTCGCTTATTTCAATGATATGGGCCATGCGTATCACCTTAAAAAATTTGATGGATTTATTATAATATCCCGAACTGCCACTGTCAAACTCTCGTTGACTTCAGGGAATACTTGGGATAAAATATATGATGAAAAAGTATGACAATGGAGGGTTCCCATGAAAGTCGTATTGCAGAATCTTACTAAGAAATTTCCCAACCGCAATAAAGGTGTACGTTCCGACGTAATTGCGGTGAATGATTTTAACATCGAAATACCCGACGGTCAGCTCATCGGCCTGCTGGGCCCCTCGGGCTGCGGCAAAAGTACGGCACTCAACCTGCTCAGCGGTTTGCTCAAGCCTACCTCGGGCAAGATATTTTTCGGCGAGGATGATGTTACCGACCTGCCAGCGGAAAACCGCGGAGTTGGTCTGGTATTCCAGAACTATGCCCTTTATCCTCATCTGACGGTGCGCCAGAATATTATGTTCCCTCTTGAGAATCTCAAAGGAGCGGCAAAGCTCAGCAAGGCGCAGATGCAGGAAAAGGCTCTTGAAGCGGCAAAGCTTGTGCAGATACATGAGCTTATGGACAGAAAACCCAGCGAGCTTTCGGGCGGTCAGCAGCAGCGTGTGGCATTGGCCCGCGCCATCGTCATCCGACCCGATCTGCTTCTGCTGGACGAACCGCTGTCTAACCTTGATGCCCGCCTGCGCCTGCAGACCCGTGAGGAACTGCGCCGCATCCAGCACGAAACTGGTATCACTACCATTTTCGTTACCCACGATCAGGAAGAAGCCATGAGCATCTCCGATATGATAATTGTAATGAAGGAAGGCGTTATCCAGCAGGTAGGCCGTCCTCAGGATGTTTATGACAGCCCCGTAAATCTCTTCGTTGCAAAGTTCCTGGGCACTCCGCCCATCAACGTATTCAGCGGCGAAGTCAAGGACGGCGGCCTTTGGATAGGCGGCGATAAGATCTGCTCCGTAAAGCTTGAGGGCAGCAGAGCCGTATGGGTGGGCATCCGCCCCGAAGGCTTTGACCTTGATGAAAACGGTGCCCTCTCCTGCGCCCTTGCCGGCGTAGAGGTGATGGGCCGCGATATTACAGTCATTTCCAATAACGCAATGTCCGACAGCGGCGCCATTCGCTCCATTATCAGCGCGGAGAACCGCGTGGATACATCCTCCGACACTGTTCGCTTCAACGTAAAGCCCTATAAGCTGTTCCTCTTCGACAAGGAAACCGAAGAGCGCATTTACTGCGAGATAGGCTAAGGAGGGCAGGCTATGGATAAAAATAACCGAAAAGCGTGGCTGTACCTGCTCCCTGCCATACTCTTCCTCGGAGTATTCATGGTATATCCGCTGGTAGACGTTTTCGTTTACTCTTTTGAGGAGGGTTATAACTCCGCTTCCCAAACCTTCTTTGGAGTGGGCGGCTATAACTACTCTTATATACTCCACGACCCCTACTTCCTGCAGGCGGTGAAGAATACCTTTATCCTCGTTATCATCACCGTGCCTATCTCCACGGGACTTGCCCTGCTTATTTCCGTGGCCCTCAACTCTATCCGTCCTCTTCGCAATCTGTACCAGACCGTGTATTTCCTGCCTTACGTTACCAACACGCTGGCGGTCGGTCTTGTATTCATGATCCTTTTCAAGAAAACTGCCTATTCCGACGGCCTTGTGAACCTGCTGATAAACTGGTTCGGCGGTCAGTCCGTGGACTTTATTGACGGCCCCTATTGGGCTAAGATGTTCGTCCTCTGTTTCTATACGGTTTGGGTAGTAATGCCCTTTAAGATACTTATCCTCACGGGCGCGCTGGCCTCGGTAAATCAGGATTATTACAACGCCGCCAAGGTGGACGGCACCTCGCGTGGACGAATTTTCACCCGCATAACCCTGCCTATGATATCCCCCACCATTTTCTATTTGGTCATCACGGGTTTCATCGGCGCCTTCAAAGCCTATAGCGACGCGGTTGCGCTGTTCGGCACCGACCTGAACGCTGCGGGCATGAATACCATCGTAGGCTACGTTTACGATATGCTCTACGGCAACAGCGGCGGCTATCCGTCCTACGCCTCGGCGGCTGCTATAGTGCTTTTCGCCATCGTGCTTACCATTACATGCATAAACCTGCTTATCAGCAAGAAGCACGTTCATTACTAAGGGAAGGAGAGGCGATATGAATCAGACTGATTACGAGCGCATAGAACGCTCCGCCCGCCTGCGCAAAAGAGCGCTGAGCATAGTGATATACGTCTTTTTGACCGTATGGGCGCTTATCGTGCTTTTCCCCTTCTATTGGATGGTGCTCACCTCCATAAAGAGCTACGGCGCCTATAACTCGGAATATATTCCCGCGTTCATAACCCTTTCGCCCACGCTGGAAAACTATGCCCATGCCTTTACGGCTGTACCGCTGGCAAGATACTTTACCAATACCCTTATCTTCACCCTTATCACAACAGCTGTTATGCTGGTGGTTACGGTGCTGGCGGCTTTTGCCTTTGCCCGTATGAATTTCCGCGGCAAGAACCTCGTGTTCACCCTGTTCCTTGCGCTGATGATGATACCCAATGAACTGGTGGTCATCACCAACTACGTTACCATAACAGATCTTGATCTGCGCAATACGTTTGCGGGTCTTATCCTGCCCTCGGTAACCTCGGTTTTCTATATTTATCTGCTCAAGGAGAATTTTTCCCAGATACCCGATAATCTCTATTATGCTGCCAAGGTAGACGGCACTTCCGATTTCAAGTACCTTATGAAGGTCATGGTGCCCATCTGCAAACCCACTATCATCACGGTAGCCATACTGAAGATAATCGAGTGCTGGAACTCCTATGTATGGCCTCGTCTGGTTACGGATAACGAGCTGTACTTCCTCGTTTCCAACGGTATCCAGTCCATACGCGAGAATGGCTTCGGCCGCGAAAACATCCCTGCTATGATGGCGGCGGTCGTGGTTATTTCCGTGCCCCTCATAATCCTTTTCCTTGTCTTCCGCAAGAAGATAATGGCGGGCGTTGCAAGAGGAGGTATAAAGGGATGAAAAATATTCGCCGAACCCTCGCTCTTGTTCTTGCTCTGCTGACATTGTGCCTGCCCCTCTCGGGCTGCCACGGTTACCGCGAAACGGAGGCATTCATCATCCCCGAGGATTTTGATATGTCCCGCAATTACGAGATAAGCTTCTGGGCGAAAAACGATACCAATGTTACTCAGGTGGATATATATAACAAGGCCATAGAGGACTTCCAAAAGCTTTACCCCAATATCACCGTCAACCTCCGTCTTTATACGGACTACGGCAAGATATATAACGATGTTATTACCAATATTTCCACTAACACAACGCCTAACGTCTGCATAACCTATCCCGACCATATTGCCACTTACCTGACGGGTGAAAATACCGTAGTACCCCTTGACTCCCTTATGAAAGACAAGGACTACGGCCTTGGCGGCAGTGCTCTGCTTTTCGATTCCCCGAAGCAGGATGAGATAGTAGCTCAGTTCCTGAAGGAATGCTCCTTCGACGGCCACTATTACGCACTGCCCTATATGCGCTCCACAGAGGCCTGTTATATAAACAAGACCTATGTGGAAAAGCTGGGTTATACCATTCCCGAAAAGCTCACTTGGGATTTTGTTTGGGAGGTAGCCGAGGCTGCGACCGCTAAGGATGCCGACGGCAATTACCTCGTTAACGGACAGAAGGTAATGATTCCCTTCATCTATAAGTCCACGGACAATATGATGATCCAGATGCTCAAGCAGAAAGATGCGGGTTACTCCACCAAGGGCGGAGAAATACTGATCTTCAACGATACCACAAAAGAACTGCTGGAGGAAATCGCTGTCCACACAGGCAACGGCGCATTCTCCACATTCAAAATTTCAAGCTATCCTGCAAACTTCCTCAACGCAGGTCAGTGCATTTTCGCCATTGACTCCACTGCGGGTGCCACTTGGATGGGCTGCAATGCCCCCAATATAGACATCAGCGAGGATAAGCTGGTGCAGTTTGAAACGGTGATCATGCCTATTCCTCAGTTTGATACGGAAAATCCGCAGATGATTTCTCAGGGCCCTTCCGTTTGCATTTTCAATAAGGAAGATCCTCAGGAGGTAATGGCATCGTGGATATTCACCCAGTATCTGCTGACTAACGACGTGCAGATAGCTTATTCCCAGACCGAAGGATATGTTCCCGTAACCAATAAGGCTCAGAACAGCGAAGAGTATGTTGATTATATTTCCCGCTGCGGCGAAGATAACGATCTCTATTACGATATAAAGATTCAGGCATCTCAGCTGCTGATGGATAATACGGACAATACCTTCGTTACGCCCGTCTTCAACGGCTCGGCATCTCTTCGCGATGCTGCGGGACATATGATAGAAAGTGTTGCCAAGTCCATGCGCCGCAAAGAGCCCGTTAACGATGCCTATTTCAGTAAGCTCTATTCCGAAACGGAATCCCTTTACCGCCTTGACCAGCTCAGCGGCGGCGACGGCATGGCGAAGGAAGACCTTGGCCCTCTGCCCACAACAGCAGTTCTGCTTATTGCTGCCTTGGCGCTTGCGTGGCTGCTGATAATCGTTTACGCAGTTGTAGAGCTTGTGCGTAAAAAAGCAAAACAAGGGTAAAATATGACGAAAGTGAACGCGTTTCACTTATTTATGTTGATTTTCTCGAAATTAGTTGTATAATAGGCAAGGTATGTGAATACCAAAGAGGTATAAAAATTTAAATAAAAAAGGAGAAACGATTATGAAAAAGTATATCGCCCTTCTTCTGGTTCTCGTTATGGCTCTCAGCTTCGCAGCTTGCGGCGCTGATAAGCCCACCGAGACTCCTGTAGTAACCCCCGATACCCCCGCTCAGTCCGAAACTCCCGCAGAGACCCCCGCAGAGGGCGAAACCGTTAAGGTTATGACCTATGCAGAGTACATCGCAGCTCCCATGGACAGCCAGGTCGTAGTAGAGTGCTATGTTCAGGGTCACCAGTCCTGGTGGGACAACAAGATCACCGTTTACGCTCAGGATGAAGACGGCGCATACTTCCTGTATGAGCTGGCTTGCTCCGAAGAAGATGCAGCAAAGCTCACCCCCGGCACCGGTATCCGTGTAACCGGTTATAAGGGCGAGTGGGCAGGCGAAGTTGAGATCATGGATGCAACCTTCGAATTCATCGATGGCAGCTTCGTAGCAACTCCCGTTGACGCAACCGCATGGCTCGGCACCGATGAACTCATCGCTCACCAGAACGAGCTGGTAAGCTTCACCGGCATGACCGTTGAAGGCATCGAGTACAAGAACGGCGAGCCCGGCGACGATATCTACGTAACCCTCGGTTACGGCGGCGCAAGCTACAGCTTCTGCGTAGAAGTATACCTGACCGGCCCCGAGACCGACGTTTACACCACCGTTGGTACTCTGGCAGTAGGCGACGTTGTTGACGTTCAGGGCTTCCTGTACTGGTACGAAGGCCCCAACGCTCACATCACCTCTATCGCCAAGGTTGGCTGATAAGCTATATTGATTTTCAAACTCCCCGACTTATTTAAGCCGGGGAGTTTTTCTGTTTTTGACAAATATTCAGATAAACAACATTTTGTTGTCGAATGTGTGTTTTGGATGCAAAAAGCCCCAAAGAATTGTAAATCCTATTTGACGAAGGGGCACAAATGCGATATAGTTAAGTTGTGCTAAACTGCGCAAAAAATTTACGGTAAGGAGACGGCCTGTGAAAAAACTTGTTATTGAATCCTCTGTGTTAAAAGATAATATAAGCGCCATTAAACGCAAGGCCGACTCGGCCGTTATTATTGCAGACCTAAGCTGCGATGCGCAGGGTCTCGGTCTCGTCAAGGCGGCCACCGTACTGCGGGGCGAAGGCATAAGAAACTTCGCTGTTTGGGAAGTGGAGGACGTTGAAAAACTCCGCGCGGGCGGCTTTGTGGATGAACATATACTCATGCTGCGTTCCACCGTTGACGTGGGTGAGATAAACCGCCTTGCGGACTGCAACGCAACCTGCACCATCGGTTCCTACGATGCGGGAATTGCCGTTAACAGTGTGGCAACTGCCCGCAGCAGTATTATAGAGGCGCAGATAAAGGTGGATACGGGCGCGGGACAGTATGGCTTCCTGCCCTCGGAAACGGATAAGATAACCACCGTGTTCCGCCAGATGCAAGGACTTGCTATAAGCGGCGTATATACCCGCTTCTCGGGCCCTGCGGCAGGTAAAGCGGCTGCAGCCCGTCAGCTGGAGAGCTTTGAGAAAGTTTTGCTCAAGCTAAATGAGAGCGGCATTGAAATCGGAGCAGCTCACGCCCTTGATTCTTATGCGCTGTTTAAATATGAAATGGACAAGCTGGATGCGGTCTGCGTTGGAAGCGCCATAGCGGGGCGCACCGCGGGTGTAGGCGCGGAAGAACTTAAACCCGTCGGCTTTGTAGAAGCATCCATAGAAGAAATCGACTGGCTGCCTGCAGGCTCCGTTGCGGGCGCAGGCAAGGGAGTGCGGCTGAGAAAGCCTACCAAGACGGCGGTGGTAGCCGTCGGCTGGTATAACGGAATAGGCGAGAGAGAGCCGAACGGTAGGTTCAGCTTCAAAAATCTGCTTAAATGTTCCGCAAAACCCGTGGTTAAGCTGGCCGGTAAGAAAGTGAAGATAATTGGCGATATAGGCGCCAACTGCATTCTGCTGGATGTTACCGATACAGAGTGCTGCGTGGGCGATTGCGTAAGCATAGAGTGCGAGCCCAAACTTATAAAAGGAATAGCTTTGGAGTATAGATAATGAATAAAATCAAATGCCTGTCCCCCCACGTGGCGGACATGATTGCTGCCGGTGAGGTTGTTGAAAGACCCGGCTCGGTAGTAAAGGAACTTGTCGAAAACGCTCTCGACGCGGGCGCAAGCTCCATAACTGTTGAAATTCAGCGCGGAGGTATGAGTTATATCCGCGTCAGCGATAACGGCTGCGGTATGTCGGCAGAGGATGCGCAGACGGCCTTCCTTCGCCATGCAACCAGCAAGCTGAGAGATGAATACGGCCTTGAATCCATTGCAACCCTTGGCTTCCGAGGCGAGGCTCTTGCGGCCATTTCTGCCGTTTCCATGGTGGAACTGATGACCCGTGAGCAGGGCGCTGCGGAGGGAACCTCCGTGACGCTGGAGGCAGGTGCGGTGCAGGAAGTATCTCCAGTTGGCTGCCCCGAAGGTACCACCATCATTGTTCGCAGCTTGTTTTATAATACGCCCGCCCGCCTTAAATTCATGAAAAAGGATTCGGCAGAGGCCGCCAACGTGGGCAACGTGGTTATTCGCTGCGCCATGTCCCATCCCGAGGTGGCTATCCGCTTCATAAAAGACGGTGCCGAAGAGTTCTCCACCCCCGGTGACGGAAATACCGAGAGCTGCATTTATTCCCTGCTTGGCAGGGATTATGCCCGCAATATGCTGCCCGTGGATGGCAGCGGTGACGGCGGCAAGGTGCGAGGTTTTGTCTGCCCTCCCGCCAACGCGAAAGGTAACCGCAGCGGTCAGTTCTTCTTCGTGAACGGCCGATACATAAAGTCTGCTCTGCTGCAGGCGGCGCTGGAGCAGGCGTATAAAAACGCTCTGTTCACGGGTCGTTTTCCTGCATGCGTACTGTATGTGGACGTTAAGCTCAACGAGGTGGATGTAAACGTCCATCCTGCCAAAACAGAGGTTAAATTCCTTAACGAACGTAAGGTTTTCGATACTGTCTATCTGGCGGTAAAGGCTGCCCTTGAGGGCGAAAACCGCGCACCAGAAATAAAGCTGAAAGAGGAACCTAAGGACGAAGCAGTGCCAACTCCTCAACGGACTATAATCCATACCGTAGGGGAGAAAAAGGACGAGAAGGACGATGTGGTATTCAAGCAGCCCACCGTTCGATATAATGCTCCGGAGCCTCGCAGACCGCTCATTACCCACCGAGTTCCGCTGCCTGAGATAAAATCTCCTCCCCACGAAACGGGTATACCCACCAAGCGTCAGGCAGTAGCCGCTGCCCGCCGTGAGGGTATTCTGCCCGAGGAGCCTAAGCCTGCTCCCATTCCCGCACCTGCACCCATTCCTGCTCCTGCGCCCATACCCGCGCCCAAGCAGGAAGTGAAGGAAATGCCTCCCGTTCAGCCTGCAGAGCAGGTGAAGTTTGAGCAGGTGGAGCTTGAGCCGATCAAGGAAAACGTAGTGCCCGCTTACAGAATAGTAGGCGAGAGCTTCAACGAGTTCATAATCGTGGAGTGCGACAATGAGCTGATTTTCATTGATAAGCATGCTGCCCATGAGCGTATGCTCTTCGATCGCCTTAAGAGCGAAAAATACGAGAATATGTCTCAGCTGCTGCTTGTTCCCGTAATAGCGGATATGGAGCGTGAGGCTAAGGCCCTGCTGCTGGATAATAAGGCTCTGCTGGATGAGATGGGCTTTGAAATCGAGGACTTCGGAGGAGCATCGCTGGCAATTCGCCGCCTGCCTGCCGACGTGGATATGGAGGATGCCTCGGCGCTGCTGGAGGAACTCTGCCACGACATTCGATACGGTGCCCGTCCGGGCAGCTTGGGTGTAAGAGATGAGCTGCTTGCTACGGTTGCCTGCAAGGCCGCCATCAAGGCGGGAAAATCATCGGATCCCCGCGAATGGAAACCCGTAGTTGATGCGGTAGTAGCGGGAGAAGTGCGCTATTGCCCCCACGGCAGACCCGTTACAATGCGGCTGGGAAAGAGCCAATTGGAGAAAAATTTCAAAAGAACCTGAAAAAATCGAAAAAAAGCATCGACAATATCTTGGCAGTACGCCTTGACATTGTCGGTGCTTTTGCACTATCTGTTGGTATGAGTAAAAATAGCGTGTCGAAAAATGTCGAATTGCGTCGAACGCTTTTTCTTGTAATTCCGAAAAGCTCTGTGCTACCCTCATGCCACAGGAGTGATAGAAATGAAAATAATCTACACGATAGTCGAAACAAGAGAGAAAGAAGCCGATTTCGGAGAATATGTGGGTTATGGTCTGCGCTGTGTCTGCGGCGCGGAAAGCGCCGAAATGAAGAACGTATCTCCGCATAAAGAGAGCGTGCTAAGATTAGCCGAACTGCTGGAAAGGGAAGCGGTCGAGCCGATGCATCTCTTTGATGTGATATACGATCTGCTGTCGGAAGGCTGCATCAGGTGAAGAGTTTGACGGCGAATGTGAAAAGCATGCAGAGCAGAATCCCCACTAAGGTTGGGAGCAGTGCCACCACTATGGTCCACTTCCTGCTGTGAGTTTCCTTGTATGCCGTAATGAGTGAAGTGGAGCAGGGCCAGTGGAACAAGGTGAAGATTATCATGCTCACCGCGGTGCTCCAAGTCCAGCCGTTTGATATGAGCAGTTGTCTGAGTGAATCCGCGCCGAGCTCAAGCAGACTGCCCTCGGCAGTGTAAGCCATGATGATTATGGGGATGACGGTTTCGTTGGCGGGAAAACCAAGGATGAAAGCCATAAGTATAACGCCATCCAAGCCCATGAGGCGGGCAAAGGGCTCCAGAAACCCTGCGCAGTGGCTTAGCAGGCTCAAACCTCCGATGTTCACGTTGGCCATAAGCCATATTATCAGCCCTGCCGGAGCGGCTACAGATACAGCTCTTCCAAGAACGAAAAACGTGCGGTCAAATATGGAGCGGATTATTACCTTGCCGATCTGGGGGCGTCGATAGGGCGGCAGCTCCAAAGCGAAGGACGACGGTTCTCCTTTCAGCAGTGTCATCGAAAGCAGCTTTGTGGCGGCAAACGTCATAGCCACGCTGAGCGTTATCGCAAGGGTGAGCAAAAGCGCTGAAAGGGGAGAGGCTGAGCTGCCTGCGAAAAACATGGAGATAACGAGGATAAGCGTTGGGAAACGGCCGTTGCAGGGCACAAAACTGTTTGTTATCACAGCCAGCGCGCGTTCGCGAGGCGAGTCGATTATCCTGCTGCCTGTTATGCCCACCGCGTTGCAGCCGAAACCCATCGCCATGCACAGTGCCTGCTTGCCGCAGGCGCAGCAGCGCTTGAAGGGTCTATCCAGATTGTATGCTATTCTCGGCAGGTAGCCTGCATCCTCCAAGAGGGTGAACAGCGGAAAGAAAATGGCCATGGGCGGCAGCATTACCGCAACGACCCATGTAAGTACGCGATATACGCCATCGAGCAAAACACCTTTAATCCACGGGGGTGCCCCAAGGTTGTCAAAAAGTCTGCTGAGCAGTTCCTGACCCTTATCGAAAAGTGCCGTTAAAAGCTGCGAGGGATAGTTTGCGCCGATTATGGTAAGCCAAAAGATGAACGCCAGCAGCAGAAGCATGATCGGATAGCCGGCAGAGCGGCTTGTTAAAATGCGATCCATACGGCGATCAAAAGTGCTGTATTCTCCTTTGGTGCATACTACGGCACCGCGGCAAATTTCTTCCGCCTTGTGAACTGTGGCAACTGCCCGATGGGTATCGTCGGAACCTTTGAATCGCATAGGTCGATGAGGCGGCGGAGCGGAGGCGATAAGAGAGGTAAGCGCGCCAAGACTTTTCTTATTTCGCCCCGATACGCCGATTACGGGCGCGCCGAGGCGGCTGCTCAGTAAACTCATGTTGATGTGTATGCCTTTGCGTGCGGCTTCGTCCATGAGGTTTATGCATATTATTACGCTTTTGCATAGCTCCATAGTCTGCAGCGACAGGATAAGGCTGCGCTCAAGGCGGGAGGCATCGCATACAACGACTACCATATCGGGCTCTTGCGAGCAGATGAAATCCCGCGCCACTTCCTCTTCGGCGGAGTGTGGCATCAAAGAATAGGTTCCGGGCAGGTCGACGATAGTGTAGTCCCGAGCACCTATGCGGCAGTGCCCTTTTGCAATGCCCACCGTTTTGCCGGGCCAATTTCCTGTGTGCTGTTTCAGGCCTGTGAGATTGTTGAAAATAGTGCTCTTGCCTACGTTGGGGTTGCCTGCAAGAGCTATGACGGGCCCCGTAGGGGCGGTGTTTGCAAGACCCACTTCGCCCCTCCGTTCATATGGGGGCGACGAGGATACTGCTGCTGTCCTCGGAGCGCAGGGCTATTGCCGCACCGCGGATAAGAAAGGCTGTGGGATCGCCGCAGGGACTGCGCCCCAAACATTCGACCACAGAACCGTCTACCAATCCTAAGTCCAAAAGTCTGCGACCCATAGGCCCCGTGGCCTGCATGGAGATGACCTTTGCCTTCTGCCCGGGTGGTATATCATTCAAGCGTAGCTGCTTGTTCATGTTGTCCTCCAATCTTTCCCGCGAGAGCGGGAATTGTGATTTCCCTGCTATCCTATTCCGCCGTGTTTGCGAGAGTTACAGCGAACCCTTTTCGGTGCGAGCGAATAGAATGGGGCGAAAATCTGTAAAACGGGAGGAAAGTATGGATAAGGTAATAAAATTTGCCCTTGTGGGCGGCGACCGTCGGCAGGCTCAGCTTGCTGCCATGCTGGCAAGGGACGGACATCGGGTGCGGGTGTGCTGCATGGAAAAGGCGGGGGGGATAGAGGGTGCGGAGGCAGTAAGCGTGGCGAAAGCTATTGAAGATGCGGATTGCATCCTGCTGCCGCTGCCTGCCCTGGACGGAACGGGGGATATAAGTACGCCGCTGTCCGCGGAGAAAATAAGCGTCGAACAGCTGCTGCGCATGGTGCCTGCCAATACCCCGCTGTACGGCGGCAGACTAAGCGGGGGATTTTTTGAAGCCGCGGAAAAGTTGGGCCTGCAGGCTGAGGACTATTTCCAAAGGGAGGAACTCAAAATAGCCAATGCCGCAGCCACTGCGGAAGGCGCTGTGCAAATAGCTATGGAGGAAACGGATATTACGCTCTGCTCAGCGCGTGCGCTGGTAATAGGCTACGGTCGGATAGGCCGCCTGCTCAGTTCAAAACTAAAGGCCTTGGGAGCCACCGTTACCGCATCGGCAAGAAAGCCTGCCGACCTTGCGTGGATAAAGGCAGAGGGACTGAGTCCCGTGGAAACAAACGCATTGGAACCTGTTCTTGCAAAGCAGGATATAATTTTCAATACAGTGCCCGCAAAGGTAATGGACAGCCGACGACTTTCACTTGTGAAAAAAGGCTGCATATGTATAGATCTTGCGTCCAAACCGGGCGGCACGGACTTCGAAGCTGCCGCGCAGCTGGGGGTAAAAGTGATATGGGCCCTCAGCCTCCCGGGTGAGGTGGCACCTGCCAGCTCGGGCGCTGCCATTCGGGATACGGTGTATAATCTGCTGCGGGAAAGGGGGGCGCTGTGATGCTGAAGCTTGGTTTTGCCATGACGGGGTCATTTTGCACCTTTGATAAGGTCTTTCCGATGATGGAAAAGCTTTCGGCGGAGTATGAGGTAACGCCCATATTCTCGGGCATCAGCACGGAAGTGGAATGCCGCTTCGGCTGCGGAGAGGATTTTATGAAACGCGCGGAAATGATTTGCGGCCGTACTGTTTTGCGTGAGCTTAATGAAGTGGAGCCTATCGGGCCAAAGAAGCTGCTTGATATTCTCCTTATAGCTCCCTGCACGGGTAATACCTTGGCGAAAATCGCAAACGGAATAACCGATACTGCCGTAACGATGGCCTATAAATCCCATATGCGCAACGGGCGCCCCGTGGTGCTGGCTGTGTCCACCAATGACGGATTGGGAACGGCCGCAGGAAACATCGCTGCGCTGCTGAATAAAAAGAACGTATACTTTGTGCCGTTCGGTCAGGATGACCCCGAAAATAAACCCACTTCGCTGGTGGCGGACTTTGAGAGAATTCCCGAAACCCTTGCCGCCGCCCTTCTTGACAGACAGATCCAGCCTATATTGCTCTGACTTGCCAAGCAACGGTATCTTTGGTACAATGGATAAAAAACTGCGGGAGGTCTCCCCATGGACGAACAGAAAGAACATAAGCGCCGCGTGCGTTATAAGGGTACTCACCCCAAAAAATTCAGTGAAAAGTATAAGGAGTTGCAGCCCGAGAAATACGCGGGCGAGATAGAGCATATCGTAAACTCCGGTAAAACTCCCGCGGGAATGCACATTCCCATAATGGTTGATGAAATTCTGGAGTTTTTGCAGATACAGCCGGGACAGACGGGTTACGATGCCACACTGGGCTACGGCGGACACAGCCGCAAAATGCTGGAAAAGCTGGATGGCAGCGGACATCTTTACGCCACTGATGTTGACCCCATCGAGTCGGTAAAGACCCGCAAGCGTCTGGAGGATGCGGGCTACGGTCCTGAGCGCATCACAATAAAGAATATCAATTTTGCCCGCCTTGACGAGGTTGCGCCCGATGTGAAGTTTGATTTTGTCCTTGCCGATTTGGGCGTATCGTCTATGCAGATCGATAACCCCGAGCGTGGATTTTCCTTCAAGCATGACGGGCCTTTGGATCTGCGCCTTGACCCCAGCAGCGGCGTGCCTGCCTCGCAAAGACTTATGGAGCTTGGCATGGACGAACTTGAAAATATGCTGCAGGAAAATTCCGATGAGCCTTATGCCAATGAGATCGCCCGCGCCATCCTGAAGAGATTGCGCCGCGAAGGCGAGATCGCCACAACCAAGCAGCTTGCCGATACTGTAGCGGATGCGCTGAGCTTCCTGCCTGCCGCAAAGCGCAAGGAAGAGGTTAAAAAGGCCTGCCAGCGCACGTTTCAAGCTCTGCGCATAGACGTAAACAGTGAATTTGAAGTTCTGTACGAGTTCCTTGAAAAGCTGCCCGCTGTAATGAAAAGCGGCGGACGCATAGCTATCCTTACCTTCCATTCGGGCGAAGACCGTCTGGTTAAGAAAGCTTTCAAGCAGTATTACAACGAGGGCATTTTCAGCGAGATCGCCCGCGACGTTATCCGCCCCACTGCGGAAGAATGCTTCAAAAATCCACGCGCCCGCTCCACCAAGCTGCGCTGGGCCGTAATGGCATGAGGTGAAACGAATGATACGGGAAGAAACCATAAAAAGACTGCTGAAATTTCGGGATGACCGCGATTGGCGGCAGTTCCATACCCCAAAAGATTTGGCCATATCCCTCAGCCTTGAGGCTGCCGAACTGCTGGAGGTTTTCCAGTGGAGCGGAGCGGATATGGAGCGCAGTGAAAAGCTTGATAAGGTAAGGGAAGAGCTTGCCGATGTGCTCAGCTATTGCCTGCTGATGGCAGATGTTTGCGGCCTTGATGCCGACGAGATACTCAATGCCAAGATAACCCGCAACGAGGAGAAGTATTCCGTGGAAAAAGCAAAGGGCAGAAGCGAAAAATATACCGAACTGTGATTTGGAAAGGAGCGAAGATGTATGGCAATCAGGTATACGGGAAGCAGCGGTTTATGGACAATGGACGCACCCGTGTTCTTTGGCGGTGAGCCTGACGAAAATGACGGGCGCAAGGTGGTTTGCTGGAATCTTGCTCCTTTGAGAGAGATGTATCCCGACCGTGAAAGCGTAGTCCTCGTGGTTGAGCACGGTATGGGTGAGCGGGATATTATCGCCTGCCAAACCCAACTCGGAGCGGCAGGGCCCTATGAGAATATCACACATATGGAACTCGCTGCCGTTTACAGCGGACACCATGATAAGTAAAAAGAAAAAGGGAACGACTATGTCGTTCCCTTTTTTGCGTATCACAACTTTTTTGCGCAGACATCGTGGAGCACACAGACATCGCAGGTGGGCTTGCGGGCGGAGCAGACGGCCCTGCCGTGGAGCACAAGTCTGTGGCAGAAATCGGACTGCTTTTCGGGCGGGATAAGCTCGGCAAGCTGCATCTCCACCTTGTAAGGCTCTTTGCCTACGGCAAGGCCCATGCGGTTGGCAAGGCGGATGCAGTGAGTGTCGGTAACTACGGCGGGCTTGCGGTAAATATCGCCAAGGATGATGTTTGCTGTCTTGCGGCCTACACCGGGCAGCTTCAGCAGATCCTCCATATTGTCGGGCACAACGCCACCGAAATCAAGGAGAAGCATCTGAGAGGCCGCGATTATATCCCTTGCCTTGGTGTGGAAAAATCCACAGGAACGGATTATTTCCTCCACGTCCTCAAGCTTGGCTTCGGCCAGGGCTTCAAGGCTGGGATAGCGGGAGTAAAGGGTGGGTGTTACCTTGTTTACTCTCTCGTCTGTGCACTGGGCGGCAAGGCGGGTAGCAAAAAGCAGCTCGTAATCCTTTTCGTATTCAAGGGAGCAGAGTGCCTCGGGGTACTCCTGCTCCAAAAGCTCAACTATTTTAAGCGCGACTTCTTTCATTTATGTATCTCCTCTCTTCTCGGAGTTACCTGCATTATACAACAAAAACGCTGCTGCGTAAACAGGTTAAAATTGCGTTTCCGTATTGTAATCCACAGTTAAAAAGGATATAATATAATTTACTGTAAGAAAGAGGTGAGCTTATGTATAGACCGCTGGCAGACGAGATACGCCCAAAATCCCTTGACGATGTGGTGGGTCAGGAGCATATTCTCGGCAAAAACGGAATGCTGCGCCGCATCATAGAGAGCGGTAAAATCCCTAACCTTATATTTTACGGCCCCTCGGGCGTAGGTAAGACCACCGTGGCAAGTATTATCGCGGAGAAGACCCAGCGAACCCTCCATAAGCTCAATGCCACCACGGCAGGCATAGGCGATATAAAGGCGGTAATAGAAAGCCTTGATACCATGCTTGCCCCCAACGGAGTTCTGCTCTATCTGGACGAGATACAGTATTTCAATAAGAAGCAGCAGCAATCTTTGCTGGAGCATATAGAGAATGGCAAGATAAGCCTTATCGCATCCACAACCGAGAATCCGTATTTCTACGTTTATAACGCTATACTCAGCCGCTCCACGGTTTTCGAATTCAAGTCCGTGGAACCCAGGCAGCTGGTTCCTGCGATCGAGCGGGCCATGGGCATCATGGGCGAGAAAAACGGGCTGAACTGGGAGGCGGAAGCGGGAGTCGGCGAATTTATCGCCACGGCCTGCGGCGGCGACGTGCGCAAGGCTATGAACTGCGTAGAGCTTATGTTCTACGGTGCCCGCGAGACCGACGGCAAACTGCTGCTCAGTCTTGAGGACGCAAAAACCGTTGCCCAGCGCAGTGCCATTCGTTATGACAGAGATGGCGACGCCCATTACGATCTGCTTTCTGCGTTCCAAAAGTCTATACGCGGCTCAGATCCCGATGCCGCTATACATTACCTTGCCCGCCTGCTGGAGTCGGGAGATATGATATCTCCCTGCCGCCGATTGCTGGTTATTGCGGCGGAGGATATAGGCCTTGCCTATCCACAGGCCATAAGTATCGTAAAGGCCTGCGTAGACTCAGCCCGTGAATTGGGGCTGCCCGAAGCTCAGATACCGCTTGCCGAGGCAACCATACTTCTCGCCACCGCGCCCAAATCCAATTCTGCGGTCAGTGCCATAAAGATGGCGATGGCCGATGTGAAGGCGGGGCGCACCGGTGATACTCCCCGCCATATCAAGAACGTTCATGCCGATGGTGCTGAGGTTGAATCGGTGGAGGCATATAAATATGCCCACGCCTTCAAAAATCACTACGTGGAGCAGCAATACCTGCCCGATGCGGTGAAGGACAGAAAATATTATGAGTTCGGCGATAATAAAACCGAGCTTGCCGCGAAGAAGTACTGGGACGAAATAAAGAAAAAATAAGCTTTAATGCATATCGTAAGCTCCGCAGCTGCGGAGAATACTCCGTGCAGTCTCCAGATGCTCATCACTGACGGTTATTTTTGCGTGAGCGGTACCGCCGCCGGGATAAAGCGGCAGCCCCATCGTGTCCGATGTAAGCGCGGCCTTACCGATATCCCAGTGAACGGGCGCGGCAGTGAACTCATTGGAGGCGTAAGGCGGATGATAGGGGAACAGCAAGCTTATTGATGCATGGGCGGCTTTAAATTCCGAGGCAGCGCGTTTCCAATCATCCTGCAGATCAAAACGGAAAGCTATCCCTTTTTTTCTCAGGCGCGCTGCGGCACGTTCCGCAGCATCGCGGTTTTCAAAGCTGGCGTAGATGTTAAGCGACATATTCGGGCATTCCTTTCATTTGTCGATAACTGCATTATGCCCCGCCATAATCAAATTATTACGGAGAAACTGCCATGAATATAAATGTGGGAGATATACTTACCCTTAAAAAGAAGCATCCCTGCGGAAGCGAACGCTGGAAAGTTACGCGCATCGGTGCGGATTTCAAGATGGTTTGCCAGGGCTGCGGCCACGAACTTATGCTGCCCCGCAGCAAGGTTGAAAAAAACATTAAAAAAATTGAAAGCATCGGAGCGAATACCGAATGAAAAAATATTGGAGCAACAGAATCAAAGAACTCGAAGCCTATGTCCCCGGTGAGCAGCCCAAGGACAGACGCTACATAAAGCTCAATACCAATGAAAATCCCTATCCTCCTTCACCCAAAGCCGTCGAGGCCATGCAGGGAGCGATAGGCGATGAAATGCGCCTTTATCCCGATCCCGAATGTTCTGCTGTCGTGGAGGCAATAGCACAGCGTTTTGGCATAAAGAAAGAACAGATCTTCGTGGGCAACGGCTCGGACGAAGTGCTGGCTATGTGTTTCCCTGCCTTCTTTGACGGGGATAAGCCTATACTTTTTCCCGATATAACCTACAGCTTTTACCCCGTATATGCCGATTTGTATCAGGTGCCTTACGAGACTGTGCCGCTCAGCGAGGATTTTACCGTGCCCGTTGATAAAATGCTGCAGCCTAACGGCGGCGTAATTATAGCCAACCCCAATGCTCCCACGGGTATCGCCCTTCCTCTCGAAGCCATAGAGCGTATTGCCGCGGGCAACCTTGACTCGGTAGTTATAGTGGACGAAGCTTACGTGGACTTTGGCGGAGAAAGCGCGCTGCCGCTGATAAATAAGTATCCCAACGTACTGGTTGTACGCACTACCAGCAAAGCTTACTCGCTGGCAGGTCTGCGCGTAGGTTGGGCAATGGGCAATGAAAACCTTATTTCTGCCCTTAACACAGTTAAGAACTCCATCAACTCCTATACACTTGACCGTGTGGCCATAGCGGGCGGCGCGGCTGCCATAGCGGACGAAGCGTATTTCAAGGCATGCTGCGATAAAGTTATTGCCACCCGTGAGAGAAGTATTGCTGCGCTTACCGAACTGGGATTCCGCTGCCTGCCTTCTTCCGCCAACTTTATTTTCGCCGGACCCTCGGCGATTGCTGCTGACGAGCTTTTTGTAAAGCTGCGCGAAAAAGGAGTGCTTGTGCGCTATTTCAAGAAACCCCGTATAAACGGATTTTTGCGCATAAGCGTTGGCACGGACGAGGAAATGAATGTTTTGCTCGCTGCCATAAAGGGAATCCTCGGATAAACAATATAGGACAAATAACTCACCCTGCGAAAGACGTTTTTCGCAGGGTGTTTTCTTTATAATAACCGCAGACAAACCCTTTCGGAAGGAGGCGATGCGGTGGCGGTTATATATCTTGATTCGCTTTTCCTCAGAGAATTGGCTGCGGATTTTATGCTGCTGTTGGCGACGGACAGATTTTGCGCCGCGGCTGTCAGCTGGAAAAGACTTCTTGCCGCGTCAGTTGTGGGGGCGATGTATTCTGTAGCTTGCGTGCTGACGGAAAACGCACTGGCCGCCATACCGATAAAAATTGCATTTGGCTTGCTGACGGTGTTTGCAGCCTTTGGCGGGAGAAAGGATTTCCTGCGCTGCACAGCGGTGTTTGTGCTGTGCGCGGCGGCATTTGCGGGAATAGTTTTGGCTGTGTCCTTGGCCTGCGGAGGCTTTGGCACGAAGCAGCTTATTTTCAGCTTTGCCGCTGCCTATGCGCTTATGGGCGGGATACTGCGCTTTTCGGCTCAGGGTAAAGAATGCGTGAAAGTAACGCTGCAGCACCGCGGCCGAAGCGTTACCCTTACGGCGCTGAGAGATACGGGCAGCAGCCTGCGCGATCCCATATCCGGCGCTGCGGCCATTATTGCGGAAGAGGAAACGTTGATGCCGTTGATGGAAGAGGAAGTGCGCGCTGTGCTGCGGCAAAGCAGAGGCGAACCTGCGGAAAAAAGGCTGGAACGTCTGTGGTCTGCCGGGATGGGCCGAGGGTTCAGATTGCTGCCTTATAGTGCCATTGGCGTGGAAAATGGGCTGCTGCTGGCTTTTTGCGCCGATGGGGCGCTGATAGGCGGCAGAGAAGTGAAAGGGATTTCTGCGGCTGTTTCGCCGCAGCGTATATCTGCGGGCGGAGAGTGCTCGGCTATAATTAGCGCTCAGGTTTAGGAGGGAATGCGATGAATAGAATGTCATTGAGGCTTGCATTGTGGCGGCTTTTGGAAAGATTGGGGCTGCGCTTTGCGCCGAAGGTGTATTACATAGGCGGCAGCGAAACCCTGCCGCCGCCCTTGCCCAAGGCTGAGGAAGAAAAGTGTATAGCGGCAGCGGCGCAGGGTGAAGAGTGGGCGAAAAAGCCGCTGATTGAGCATAATCTGCGCCTTGTTGTCTATATTGCCCGCCGCTTTGAAAACACGGGGATAAATCTTGAAGACCTTATTTCCATTGGCACTATAGGGTTGATAAAGGCAGTGAATACATATAATCCCGTGAAAAATATCAAACTGGCTACCTACGCCAGCCGTTGCATAGAGAACGAAATACTTATGTATTTGCGGAAAATGAATAATCAGAAGATGGAAATATCTCTCGACGAACCGTTGAATACCGATTGGGACGGCAACGAACTGCTGCTTTCCGAAGTTCTTGGCACGGACGAGGATATAGTTATGCGCCCTATAGAGGATGAAACGGACAAAATGCTTTTGCGGGATGCCCTTGAAACGCTGGAACAGCGTGAGCGGGAGATAATTACCATGCGCTTTGGCCTGCAAGGAGGGCAGGAACTTACTCAAAAGGAAGTGGCAGACCGAATGGGGATCTCGCAGTCGTATATTTCGCGCCTTGAAAAGCGGATAATGCTGCGGCTGAAAAAAGAAATGCTGAAAAACGGAATGTAAAAAAGCTCCTTCTCGAAATTTTCGAGAAGGAGCTTGAATTTTATGGTGATTATTCCTTGCCGCTCCAGCAGTAGGTACAGAGTTTGCACTCGGGAAGGCCAATTGCGTCTACCATATCGTCCAAACGATTGTAGCGCAGGGAAGTGAACTTGAGTTCCTTACGGATCTCTTCCAGCATATTTGCATATTCGGGAGTATCGGGATCTGCGTAAAGAGCAATACGCTCGGGAGGACAATCTCCACCCTCCAGCTTGCTTATAACACGGCGGCTGATAAGATCCATTTCGGAAGAAGAACGGGAGAAATTCAAATATTTGCAGCCGTATACGATGGGAGGACAACCAACGCGAATGTGAACGTCTTTTGCGCCGCTGTGGTAAAGGAATTCTGTAGTTTCTCTCAGCTGTGTACCGCGGACGATGGAGTCATCGATAAGAAGGAGACTCTTGTCGCGGATGAGATTATCTACGGGGATGAGCTTCATGCGGGCGATAAGGTTGCGCTGTTTCTGCTTTTGAGGCATGAAAGAGCGAGGCCAGGTAGGAGTGTACTTAATGAAGGGGCGGGCAAAGGGAATTCCGGATTTGTTGGAGTAACCTACGGCGTGAGGCGTGCCGGAATCGGGAACGCCTGCTACGCAATCTACCTCAACCTTACCGTCACGAACTGCGAGGGCAGAGCCGCACTTGCAGCGCATTTCTTCTACATTGGTTCCTTCGTAGGAAGAGGTGGGATAGCCGAAATATGTCCACAGGAAGGTGCATATCTTCATCTCTTCGCCAGGCTCGATCACAACGTCGACGGAGTCTGCGGTAATGAAATCTATTTCACCGGGGCCAAGCTCCTTATATATTTCGTAACCAAGGTTTAAGAAAGCAAAAGATTCGAAAGATGCACAGAAGGCGTCTTCCTTTTTGCCGATAATAACAGGAGTGCGGCCGAGGCGGTCGCGGGCAGCGTAAATACCCTCGGAGGTCATTACAAGCAGAGTCATAGAACCGTCAATGAGGCTCTGAGCGTACTTGATACCCTCGGGAATGCTATCCTTAGTATTGATAAGGGCGGCCATAAGCTCGGTTGAGTTGATGCCACCGCCGCTCATTTCGAGAAAATGGATGGTTCCTTCCTTGAAAGCGTGCTCGGCAAGATCATCAAGATTATTTATGCGGCCGACAGTGGTTATGGCGTATACGCCCAGATGGGAGCGGATGATAAGGGGCTGGGAATCTCCGTCGGAAATACAGCCGATACCAATATTACCTTCCATGACATCGACATCATGCTCAAATTTGGTTCGGAAAGGGGAGTTCTCTATGTTGTGGATACTGCGGTCGAATCCATCCTTACCATATACGGTCAGACCTGCACGCTTTGTGCCCAGGTGAGAATGGTAGTCGGTGCCGAAGAAAAGATCAAATACACAGTCGTTTTTTGAGGCAACGCCAAAAAATCCACCCATGATGATGCTCCTTTGCAAGAAAAATAAATGGAAATATTTTGCTATATAACAGTATACCATATATGCAAGGTAATTCAAATAGGTAAATTTAACAAACTAAGATCATTTATTGTATAAAAATTTACTCGCATTCTTGCTGCCGCTTAGCTGTATTAAAAAGCCGACCGAGGGAAATACTGTCTTTACACGAAGAGCGGAGGGCTTAAAAGATGATACAGAGCAAGGTGGAACTGAGCGGCGTGAACACGGCGCGGTTGAAGGTGCTGAAAAGCGACGAAACGATGGAACTGCTTCGCCGCAGCAAGGAAGGGGATAAAAAGGCTCGGGAAGAGCTGATAGCGGGGAATCTGCGTCTTGTGTTGTCGGTGATACAGAAGTTTGCCGGACGGGGCGAGAATGCTGACGATCTTTTTCAGGTGGGATGTATAGGCCTGATAAAGGCTATTGATAATTTCGATATAAGCCAAAACGTGCGTTTTTCCACATATGGAGTGCCAATGATAATCGGTGAGATACGCCGCTATCTGCGGGATAACAGCGCTATGCGGGTCAGCCGATCTATGAGGGATACGGCGTATAAGGTGCTGCAGGCCAAGGAACGGCTTATAAATCTTAATCAGCGGGAACCCAGCGTGGATGAGATAGCTAAAGAGCTGGGCATAAAGCGGCAGGACGTGGTGTTTGCCATAGATGCGATAATGGAGCCGGTGTCCCTTTACGAGCCGGTTTATACGGGAAACGGCGACGCTATTTACGTTATGGATCAGGTAAGCGATACGAAGAATACAGACGAGAGCTGGATGGAGCAGATAGCTCTCTCGGAGGCAATAAGTAAACTCAGCGAGAGAGAACGGCATATCCTTGCGCTGCGCTTTTATGCGGGTAAGACGCAGATGGAGGTTTCTGCCGAGGTGGGCATAAGTCAGGCGCAGGTTTCCCGCCTTGAAAAGAACGCAATAAATCAGATAAAGAAGAATATGTAATAGGACGGGTATGTACGGAGTATAGATAGATAAGAAACAGGCGCGGAGTTTCCGGGCTCCGCGCATCAGCTTGGAGGTGAGCGTGTGGGATGCAGGATAGCTGACCTGCGGTGCAAGGAGGTAATAAATATCTGCAACGGGCATCGCATGGGCTTTGTCGACGATGTTTATCTGGATGTTGCCGGCGGGCATATCGTGGCGCTGGTGATCCCCGGGCCGTGCCGCATCCTCGGCCTTTTTGGGCGGGAGGATGATTACATAATCGGCTGGGAGCGTATTCGGCGTATTGGCGACGATATTATACTTGTGGAAGTGTCCGGGGAATACAGACGCGAGAAGAAAGCGAAAAAGTTTTGGCTGTAAAAGAAAATGCAGACGGCTTGCCCGTCTGCATTTGTGCGTATATCAAGTTTCGGGATCCTGATCAACAAGGGAGAACTGGATTATCTGGCTGGAGTATAGGCCGCTCTTGCCGGAGATTATAAAGCATACTACGCATACCAGCGCAAACATATGGATATTGTGGCCGCCGAACATTTCGATGCTGAGGATTATGGAGGCCAGCGGAGAGTTGGTGGTGCAGCAGAAAAGACCTACGAGGCCGAGTGCAGCGGCATAACCGGGGTCAAGGCCCAAAACACTGCCTAAGAAGCAGCCGAAAGAAGCGCCGACAGCAAAGGTGGGAACTATTTCGCCGCCTCGGAAACCTGCTGCGATGGTTATCGCGGTGAAAATTATTTTCAATGCGAATGTGTACCAGTCGGTGCTGCCGTGAAGTGCGGACATGGCCAGATCCATACCTGCACCGTTGAAGCGCTGGTCGCCCACAGCCAGGGTGAGAAGCATAATGACAGCTGCACCTACGATAACGCGCAGCCAAGCCTTGGGTATAAGACGGTGAGCAAAATGCTCGGTGCTGTGGAATGCCTTGCACATTATTATTCCCAGTGCGGCCAGAGCCAAGGCGAGAATGAGTATGCGCCAAAGGCTGCCGAGGGTGAAGTCGAATGCGCCGAGGGCGAATGTTTCAGGGTGTACGCCCAGCGCGAGGGATATGCGGCTGGCGGTGAATGCGGATATAAAGCAGGGGAGAAGTGCGGGAGAGAAGATGGTGCCTACGCTTTCGAACTCCATGGTGAAAAGGCAAGCGGTAAGAGGTGTGCCGAAAAGTCCCGCGAAAACGGCACTCATACCGGACATGACAAGCATGGTGCGGTCGGTTTTCTTGAAGTGGAGCAGCTTGGCGATCAGAGAGGACACGGAAGCACCCATCTGCAGGGTAGCTCCCTCGCGGCCTGCCGAACCGCCAACAAGCTGAGTGAGTGCGGTGGAGATGAATATAGCGGGAGTTATAAGCGGGTTGACCTCTTCTCGGTGGAGAACGGAGTCAATTACTTCGTTGGTGCCGCGGTTGTGAGTAAGTCGCAGAAGCTTGTAGAGACCTACTATGGCAAGGCCGCCTATGGGCATCAGCCATATCAGCCAGCTGTTTGCCTTTCGCAGAGTGTTGGCGAAGGCCAGCGTGTGATGGAATGCGGCGCCGATAAGTCCGCCCACAATGCCGACGAGTATGCCTAAAGCAAACCATTTAGCAGTTGTAATTATATAACGCCACGGATTATGTAGTTTTTCTTTAAGTGGCATCTTGCCACCTCCGTCCTTGCGATTTAACAGTGAAATGATAGCAAAATTTCCGAAGCTTTGCAATATAAAGGGGATGAAAATTGGATACTGTCGAAAACGGCTGATCACTTGCTGACAAAAGAAAAAATCCTGAATCCGAAGATTCAGGATTTTTGGAGCTGCTATCCAGATTTGAACTGGAGACCTCATCCTTACCAAGGATGCGCTCTACCGACTGAGCTATAGCAGCATATTATGGCGACCGAGAAGGGGCTCGAACCCTCGACCTCTAGCGTGACAGGCTAGCGTTCTAACCAACTGAACTACTCGGCCACAGCTCTGTTAGGATACTACAAAAGTTTGTATTTGTCAACACCTATTTTGAAAAAAATCAAACTTTTTTTCAGAAACTTATTTGGGGCCAATTGGGGTGGGATTGGAGCAAAATCTCGGCACCGCTGAGGGGGTGAATGAAGCGCAGGCTTTCCGCGTGGAGCAGTTGATGAGGGACTCCGAGCGTTTGGGAAACAGCGTCGGAAGCTTCACTGCAGTAAAGGCGGTCGCCCAGCAGGGGATGACCGATAGCGGACATATGGACACGTATCTGGTGGGTGCGCCCGGTTTCAAGGCGAAGACGAAGCAGGCTGAAACCCTCATACCTTGCCAGTACTTCGTAGTGAGTAAGGGAGGGGGCGCCGTCGGGGGCGGTTATGCGGCGCATATCCGATTCGTTGGCTCTTTTTATGGGCAAGTCAACGCTGCCGCAGTCATTCTCGGGCGAGCCGTATACAAGGGCGAGGTAAAGCTTTTCGTAATCAAGCCCCGTGGTTATGCTTTTGGCGTAAGAGCTTTTGGCAAAGAGGATAACACCGCTTGTGTCGCGATCGAGGCGGTTTACGGCATGACAGCCGACCCCGCCGTGGGCGAGACTGTGGAAAAGCGCGTAGTTTGCGAGAGTGCCGCCGATGCGGCTGTGAGTGGGGTGAGTGATGATACCTGCAGGCTTATCCAATGCCATGAAGTGCTCGTCCTCCCAAATTACGGATACGGGGCCTTCTTCGGCGGGATAATCGGCAGCCTCCTCGGGGAGATAAACCTCGATAAGGTCGCCGCTGTGCACTTCGGCGGTAACGAATACACTTTCGCCGTTGAGCAGAATGCTGCCGCCATATTTGGCGGAGCGGAGCATTGCCGTAGACAGGCATAAACGGTCACGCAGGACGCGTTTTAAAACACGTCCTGCGTCATTATCGCTAACTTTAAGAGCAAGCTTCATATCAGAAATATGCCTTGAGGACTTCGTCGGCAGCGGACTGTACGTCAGCACAGACGAATACTACGAATACGCCCTTGGTCTTGAGAGCGGCACCTTCAAGCTGAGAAACCTCACCGGGATTATAGGACTCGAAGGAGACCTTGAGATAATCCACGCGGGCTTCGATCGCTGCCTTTACGGCTTCTGCTTCGGCTTCGCTGGTGGTCTTGATGATTGCAAACTCGTCGGCTACAGCGCCGGTGGCAAGATAAAATGCTGCGTCAACAACGGGGCTCCCCTCGCCGTATGCAAGGCCGTAAAGATAACAGCCGGATTCAAGGTCAATGGGCTCGAGACCGTTGGGGTATGCGCCGCTGTTCAGCAGTTCCTGAGAAAGAGTTGCGACGTCGATTTCCTTGGTGTCGGAAGAACAAGCGGTGAAAAGGCATGCCATGAGGAGCACTGCCAAAATAATTGCTATGATGCGTTTCATTATTCTACCTCCGTGATGGTGTGAGATTTAAGATAGTCGGACCAGACCAGATAATATTCTCGGGTGAGATGTACTCCGTCGGAGGACGCCTCAGCGGGGAGGTAGCCGTCGGGATCGGAGAAGTGGGAGAAGATATCTATGTAATAAGCCTTTTTATCTCTGCAAAGGTTTACCAGCTGTTCGTTCTGGCGGATAATATTTGCGCGGTTATAATTACCGGAAGAAGATTTCTTTTGGGTTACCGGGAGAATGGAGTGGATGTATATCTCCGCATCGGGCTCTATCTCGCGGACGTAGTCGATGAGGTCTGCATAGTAATCATAGAACCATTCGGACTCGCGGAATACCTCGTTGATGCCCAGCATGATGAATACCTTGCCATACTGGTTGCGGGACAAAGCGTCAGTGATGGAAATATACTCTCCGCCGCCTGCATTGATGCAGGGCTCGGTGTAGATGTTGGCTACGTTGATACTTTTTGCGCAGTAGAACTTTGCGGTTTTGAGATCGCCGAAAAGCATCAGTCCGTCGCAAAGGGAGTTGCCGATGAAAGCGGCATCGGAGAACCACTCCTTATCGGCCACGGCGCTCATGGGTACGGCATCGCCCCAGCTATAGCTGAGCTGGGTGCCTTCCGCGGAAACGAATACGGGGCCGGTGGGGGCGACGTCTATTTCGGAAAGGTCGGAGCCGGATGCGGGCGGCTCAACTTCGGGGGTCTTAAAATCGTATACGGGTTCGGGCGTGGGCTCGGGTGTGGGTTCAGGCGTGGCTGCGGCTGCGGCAAGAGCCAGTTCTGCCTCCAACTCGGCAGAATAAACTCCGAAACTGCCTGCAATCAGCGCCACCATAATAATTACGGCCAGTACCCTGAAAAGGGCCAGGCGGATAGAATCGGAATGGAACAAGGAACAGTTCACCTCATTTTCTCATACAGATTAATACTACCAAACCCATGGGGAAATATCAAGCTGTAAAATCCGGGATTTCGACAAAAAATGCATAAACGATTCTTTAACACAGTAATTTGGAAAATAGGGTTGACAATCGACAGATATGCGCTATACTGTAGATACAACTCGATAAAGTGTCTTCAGGGCAGGGTGTAATTCCCGACCGGCGGTAAAGTCCGCGAGCCGTATGGCTGAATCGGTGAGATTCCGATACCGACAGTATAGTCTGGATGAAAGAAGATGTGTTCATCTGTGCACTTCTCCGTTTAAGGATGCAACACCTGAAAGGCATGTCTTTCGGGTGTTATTTTTCTTTAAAAGGAGAGTTTTTTTATGACAAAGAACCGTACACGCTTTTGGGTAAACCTCGCCATGCTTACGGCAATTTCTCTTGTGGTTACCTATCTGTCCAAGCTGATTCCCTTCGCTGTTGTAGGCTTCCTGAAGTTTGACTTCAAGGACGTTATAGTTGCCATAGGCGGCTTCCTCTTCGGCCCTCTTGCAGCCGTTGCCATTTCCGTAGTGGCATCCATTATAGAAATGCTTACGTTCAGCAGCACGGGAATTATCGGCTGCATTATGAACATTATTGCTACCGTTGCATTTGTATGCCCCGCTGCTTACATATACAAGAAGAACCACACCCAGAAGAGCGCCATCATCGGCCTTATCATCGGCTGCCTCGCAGCTACTGCCATGATGATCCTCTGGAACTATCTTATCACTCCTCTCTATATGGACATCGAGCGCGAAGTGGTAGCAAAAATGCTCCTGCCTGCTTTCCTGCCCTTCAACCTTGCAAAGACCGGCATGAACGCCGCGCTTACCATACTTCTCTATAAGCCCATCGTAAAGACCCTTCGCAAGCTCAATCTGGTTGAAAAACCCCGCGAAGGCTCTGCACCTGCAGGCAAGAAGTGGGGCGGCATCCTTATCGGAATTCTGCTCCTTGCAACCTGCGTCCTTGGCGCACTTGTGCTGACCGGTGTTATCTGACAAATATAAGGCCACGCTCCCCGATTGTGGAGCGTGGCTTTGATTTTATCTTTTGGTGGTAGAGCCGTGATCCGCGCCTGCATCGGGCTCGGTGCCGCTGCGGTCTCTGCTGCTGCCCATAAGGTCGTCGCCGATGTCTTTTGCGGCGCGCCCGGCATCGCCTGCGATTTCACCTGCGGCGTCGCCTATGTCGCCTATGATGCCGCGGGTATTATTGTTTGCTGCGTCATTGTCTTCGAAGATGCTGTCATTGGGAGTGTCGGGACTTACGTTGGGTGTGTTGCCGGGTGTTGCGGTAACGTCGGCATTTGGGGCGGGAGTGGTGTCTCCGGTGCAGCCGCCAAGCAAACCGGCGGTGAACAGTACGGCAAGGATTATCGGTAAATATTTTTTCATTTCGTTCCTCCAAATATATATTTGCAGGATTAGTATCTTCTTTTTTTCGGCTTTTACTCATTGTATTTGAACGTATTATTTTTGCAAAACTGATTGAAAATAGATACGAAAAAGCATATAATAAGTTCGATGAAAAACCAATTTTGAAAGGAGCAATTTACCATGCCCGAACTTAAGGGAAGCAGAACCGAAGCTAACCTGCTGGCTGCATTTGCCGGCGAATCCGAAGCAAGAAACAAGTATACCTACTTTGCCAGCCAGGCTAAGAAGGAAGGCTATGAGCAGATATCTGCATTCTTCACCGAAACTGCAGAAAACGAGAAGGAGCACGCAAAGCTGTGGTTCAAGCAGCTGGGCCTGCTGGGCAATACTGCCGATAACCTGAAGGCTGCTGCCGAAGGCGAAAACTACGAGTGGACCGAGATGTACAAGGAGTTTGCCGAAGTAGCACGCGAAGAAGGCTTTGACGATATTGCCGCTCTCTTTGACGGTGTTGCAGCAGTTGAGAAGCACCATGAGGAGCGTTATCTTGCTCTGCTGGCCAACGTAGAGGAAAAGAAGGTCTTTGCCCGCGATGCCGAGATGATCTGGATCTGCCGCAACTGCGGTCATATCCACGTAGGCAATGAGGCTCCCGTAGTCTGCCCCACCTGCGCTCATCCTCAGGCTTATTTCCAGCTCTACGTCAAGGCATATTGATTTTATGCGTAAAAATGCCCGCAAGCCGTTCGGCTTGCGGGCATACTTTTTTGTTGGTAATTATACTGTGTATTCATTGTGGACTATAGCCACGAGATAGAGCGAGCCTTCATACTCTTCGTAGATAAGGCGCAGAAGAGACCAATCAAGGGCAGTGTCGCTTTCAGCGGGGATGTAGAAGTCTACGAAACGGCAGCCGGGGAAAAGTTCTGTGGTGTTCTCGAGGGAGTTGCCGGACTTGGCGACTCGGTCAATGGTTACAACGGGAGCGCCGGCGAAATTGCGGTCATAAACGAAGCGGGAGAAATATTCGCGCGCCGTCATGGAAATGGGCTCGCCGGAACCGTCATACACACCCCAAACAAAAGGTGTTTCGGATCTATCGATAATGGCAAGCATATCCGATGAGAACCATTGATTGGACGTGAGGTTTATGTTAGAATAAGGGGAAAAGTAGATGCCGTATTCGGGGTGGACGAGTTCAGAAAGAGAAACGTAGTCCAGCGCCTTTATGTACTCCAGCACGCTGTAGGACTTTTCAACCAGTTCGTGGTTGCTTGCACCGGCAGCAGGAGCTACTATTTCGCTGCCGACGTTTTTATCGGGAGCGGAAGTGGCAAGGTCATAGATAAGGTATCCGCCTGCGCCGACCACAAGACCCAGGATCAGGCATAATACGGATATAATATGCTTCTTCATATAGTTACCGCCATTCGTATAAACTTAACCATTACACTATAATAGCCGAAACATATCCAAATTGCAACAATAAAGATTACAATAAAGGACGGAGGATTTTATGCAAGTCGACGGAAAACAGTATCATATCGGATGTACCGCCGCTGATATAGGCCAGTGGTGTATTCTGCCCGGAGATCCCGGCAGATGCAAATATATAGCCGATTTTTTTGATAGCGCCGAATACATAGGCCGGAACCGCGAGTATGAAATATGGACGGGAATGGTGGGAGATAAGCGCGTGTCTGCTGTTTCCACGGGTATCGGCGGCCCCTCGGCTGTCATCGCCATGGAGGAGCTTGCCGAGCTCGGTGCTCATACCTTTATCCGCGTTGGTACCTGCGGCGGCATAAACCTTAAGGTGAAGCCCGGTGATGCAATCATAGCCTCCGCGTCGGTAAGACAGGAAGGTACCAGCCGCGAATATGCACCCATCGAATTCCCGGCAGCGGCCGATTTCGATGTAACGCTGGCTCTTAAGCAGGCGGCAGACCGCCTCGGCATGCCCAATCACGTTGGCGTGGTGCAGTGCAAGGATTCCTTCTACGGTCAGCATGACCCCAAGCGTATGCCCGTTTCCCGTGAACTCCTCGATAAGTGGGAGGCATGGAAACGTCTGGGCGTACTTGCCAGTGAGATGGAAAGCAGTGCGCTTTTTGTATGCGCCGCCGCGCTGGGCGTTCGCTGCGGAACGGTGCTGCATACAGTGTGGAATCAGGAGCGCGACACGGCGGGCTATACCGAGGATAGCCGCGAGGACGTAGGCGGAGCTATAAAAATATGCATTGAAGCTATCCGCAGTATGGAGGAATATAATAAATGAGAGCAGTTGTTACCCGAGTTAAGAACGCATCCGTAGAAATAGAGGGAAATATTGTAGGAAAGACCGACGGCGGCTATCTGGTGCTGCTGGGCGTAAAAACGGGAGATACCGAGGCCGAATGCGAAAAGCTGGTTTCGAAAATCTGTCAGCTTCGCGTCTTTGAGGACGAGGACGGAAAGATGAACCGCGCTCTTGCCGATGTAGGCGGCTCCCTGCTTGTAATCAGCCAGTTTACCCTTTACGCCGATTGTAAGAAGGGCAATCGTCCCTCTTTTGTGGCTGCTGCCCGCCCCGATACGGCAATACCTCTCTATGAGATGTTTATAAAAGGCTGCCGCGACCGCGGTTTCCATGTGGAAACAGGCGAGTTTGGAGCGGACATGAAGGTGGCCTCCGTTAATGATGGCCCCGTAACCATAATCTACGATACCGACGCACTGTAAGTTCTGGCCTTTTTGTGTAAGGAGGTAAGAGATGAAACGAGTTTTATTCTGCGTGGTTCTGTTTGCCTTGCTGTTGGGCCTTGTGGGCTGCGCCCATGAAGCGAAGACTGCGGCCGATATGGAGGCCGAGGAATTCCTGCGTCAGGTTGCCAAACCTGCCCGCCGCCTTAAGTCGGAAACGGGAGTGTGGTATTACCTGCGGGATGACGGCAAGGTGCAAAGGCTCATTCC
>JAFYLI010000119.1 GCA_017537165.1 Oscillospiraceae bacterium
AGCACTTGGCGGAATCACTCTTGAAAGATGCGCACTCGGTGCTGTCGCAGGCAGTTGCCTTATTGGTGCCGCAGCAGCCAACGCTGATCTCGTTCTTGGTGCAGTAGTTCTGAGACTGAGCGTGGTAAACGCAGTTTTCCACGGAGCATCTGATGCTGGAATTTACGTTGTTGGTCATGTTATTCATGATAAAATCCTCCCTGAATTAGTTTCGCTTATAGTCTGCGCTTCAGGGAGGATTTTATTCCGAATATTATTGATTTTTATTTTTGCGCTTCTCTGGTATTCTCCTGCCCCCGATAAACAACAAACTTGGTAAACAGGAACTCCAGCACGAAATTCGCCACCATGGTCACCGCAAGGATCAAAAAATCATTCACACCTGCTCCCTCTGCCAGAGAGCCAAGATAGGTGGACAGCGGGGTGAACACCAGATAAAATCCAAACACCTTTGCCATGGCCTTCGGTACGTTTGCCGCAGATTTAAACGTGTATCTGCGGTTAAGCGTAAAGTTCCACAGCACAGACAAAACCAGCGCAATGAGATACGACGGCCAGTATGGCCAGTTAATGAGCTCGTTTAGCAGAGCAAAGGAAGCAACCTGTATTATTCCCGCGGAAACGGAAAACAAGGTAAACTTCACAGCCTGCAACGCAGTTTCTTTCTCTTTCATTTATATCCCCTCTATATTTTTTATACTCTTCGAATGTATTATACCAAAGGATTTCCGCATACGTCAAACTAACTTCTCGCCACCGCTGACAAAACCAATGCTTCATTCGTATGGTTTTATTATATATTTGCATAGTTTTAACGCCATTAAATATTATAAAGTGCTTGCCATTCAAAATAAATTGTTTTAATATATAGTTGAGGCAGTGGCTATTGAAATAGCTCACCTCATTTTGAAAGGTGGTTACTTAATTGGATTACGAAAATGCGGCCGGCCGCATATATGATATACAGGGCTATGCGGTTCACGATGGCCCCGGCATACGCACAACAGTTTACACCAAGGGCTGTCCTCTGAGCTGCCTTTGGTGCCACAGCCCCGAATCCCAGTCCTTTGAATTTCAGGTAGGCTACCTGCCCCTGAAGTGTCTTGGTGTTGACCTTTGCGAAAACACCTGCATCAAGGCCTGCGACCAGGGTGCACTCACCGCAGGCGAGCCCGAGCAGGCAATGGACGGCAGCGGCCTTATCCGCAAAGTCCGCATCGACCGCACCAAGTGCAACGAGTGCCAGAAGTGCGCAGAAGTCTGCATCAACAAGGCTCTCTACACCGCAGGCTGGGACACTACCGTTGACGAAGTTTATGAGCGCCTTATGAAGGACGTTCCCTTCTTCCGCAACGGCGGCGGCGTTACCATCAGCGGCGGCGAGGCTATGAGCCAGTTCCCCTTTACATACAACCTTGCAAAGCGCCTGAAGGACAGCGGCGTTCACATCTGCCTCGATACCACAGGCTTTGCCAATACCGAGCAGCTGGGCAAGATGATCCCCTATGTCGATCTCTTCCTCTACGACCTCAAGCAGATGGATTCCGAAATGCACCGCAAGCTGGCCGGCGTACCCAACGAGAAGATCCTCGAGAACGCCCGCTTCCTTGCCGCAAACGGCGCCAAGCTGCAGGTACGTTACCCCGTAATTCCCCGCCTGAATGACAGCGAGGAAAACATGCACGCCACCGCAAAGTTCTGCAAAGAGCTTGGCGATGCCGTAACGCTGGTACAGCTTCTTCCCTATCATCACCTTGGCACCTCCAAGTATGACCGTCTGGGCAAGAAGTACAAGATGCACCGCTGGTCTCCCCCCGCAGAAGAGTTCATGCAGAAGGCCCTGGACATCTTCAAGAGCTATGAGCTCCCCTGCCAGCTCCACTAACTAAGTTATCAAATTAAAAATTTGCGATTACGCGAAAGGAGTAATAAAATGGATAAGTTTGAACTTCCTATTTCCGACCGTATTAAGGGTCTCCAGGAAAGAAGAAAGCGCCAGAACAAGGACCTCCGTCTGAACTTCGAGCGCAACCGTATTATCACCGATTATTACAAAGCCAACCCCAAGCAGTATCCCATCATGAAGCGTGCAGGCTTCCTCTATAAGTGGCTGACCGAGCGCGCTATCAACATCGAAGACGAAGATATCTTCCTCGGCGATGCAGGCCCCCAGTGCCGCACCGTTCACTTTGACATCGAGCAGTGCAGCCCCATGTGGATCACCGGCTGCTTCGGTGATACCGACGAGCGCTTCAAGGCCGCTTGGCAGCAGCCCGGCAGCGTTTGGGTAAGCGACGAAGACCGCGCATGGATCCTCGAAGCTCACGAGTTCTGGAAGGACAATGACATCGCTGCTACCGCAAAGGGTCTGTTCCCCCCCGAGTTCATCGAAGGCATGGGCCCCTACAAGAACTTCCTCAACGGTTCTTATCCCGGCCACTTCTGCCCCAACTATGAGCGCGCTGTAACCGTAGGTTTCGGCGAGTGCCGCAGAATTGCTCAGGAAAAGCTGGCAGAGATCCAGGCTTGCACCACTCATGCAAACGTTCGCAGCGAGCTTTTCTATCACGCATACATCAAGGTTTGCGACGGTATGATCCTCATGAGCAAGCGCTATGCTGAGGGCTGCCGCAAGAAGGCTGAGACCACCACCGATCCCGCTCGCAAGGCTGAGCTGCTGAAGATGGCAGACTCCTGCGATTGGATCATCGAGAATCCCGCAAGAAACCTGTGGGAAGGTCTGCAGACCGTTCTCTTCTATCAGTATCTCCTCATCGCCGACGGTACCCACTGGGCAGACTCCCCCGGTCTCGTCGACTCCTTCCTCGGACCTCTCGCTGAGAATGATATCGCTACCGGCGCTCTCACCCGCGAGCAGGCTCAGGAACTCATCGATGCATGGCTGTACCACATGGGCGACCAGATCATCATGTTCCCCAAGCCCACCAACGACATGCTCATCAATGCTCACAAGGAAGGCAGAACCTTCTATGATCTGCAGGGCGGCGCACAGAACATCGCAGCCGGCAGCTGCATCACCATCGGCGGCATGAAGGTCGACGGTTCCGGCGACTACAACATCGTTACCGAGATGGTTCTCCTCGCTTACTACCGTCTGCGCGTTGCTGAGCCCAGCATCGCATTCCGTGTAAACGAGCACACTCCCGATCATCTGTGGGAGCTGGCTATCGCTACCTCCAAGCGTTCCGGCGGTATGCCTCAGTTCAACAACGACGACGTTATCATCAAGGCTATGCTCGACAGAGGCGTTCCCCTTGAGGATGCACGCCGCTACGCCGTATTCGGATGCGTTGAGCCCGCTATCAGCGGTAAGGAATGGTCCATGGCTGCAAACTGCGGTGGTTTCGGTACCGGCGCAAGCCTTGTAAACATTCTGCAGTACATCATCCACGGCAACGTCAACCCCATGGACGGTTCCACCGGTAAGCTCCCCTGCAAGAAGCTGTACGAGTACGAGAGCTTCGAAGAGCTTCAGGCCGAGATGGAGCGCCAGATGAAGTTCTATATCGACAATGTTACCCGCATGTACCACTTTGCCGCAATGGTATTCAACCATGAGTGGCCCATCCTCTCCGCTTCCATGATGACCGAGGGCTGCCTCGAGAAGGGCATGGACGTAAGCTGGGGCGGCGCTACCTACAACGGCATGGGCTCCATGTTCAACGGCATCGGCACCACCGCCGACAGCCTTTCCGCCATCAAGTACATGTGCTTCGACAAGAAGATCATCACCACCAAGGAGCTCTATGATGCTCTGCAGGCAAACTGGGAAGGCCACGAGCTGCTCCGCCGCCGCATCATCAACGAAGTTCCCTTCTACGGCAACGACGATGACACCGCTGACGATATCGTAAGATGGTTCACCAACTACTGGACCGATATCTTCAACAACTCTCCCGGTGTTAACGGCGGTACCCAGAACTGCGGCGCACTTGACCTCTACAACGTAGGCGCAGGTAAGCGCACCTGGGCAACTCCCGACGGCCGTAAGACCGGCGATCCTCTCTCCCTCTCCAGCGATCCCAGACCCGACTCCGTAAGAAACGGCCCCCTCGCATACGTTAAGAGCGTTGCCAAGATGCCTTGGCGCAAGCTCCGCTGCGGCGGCGCCATCAACGTCCGTCTGGATGGCAACTCCGTAAAGAACGAGGAAGCCACCGCAAAGATCCGCGACCTTATCAGCACCTACTTCGCCCTCGGCGGCATCCAGGTTCACTTCACTGTTGCTGACACCGCAGTTATGCGCGCAGCTCAGAAGAACCCCGAGGATTATCAGGATCTCATCGTTCGTATTGCCGGCTTCTCCGCATACTTCACCCATATGTCCTTCACCGATCAGGAAGGCTATATCCAGAGACTGGAGCTGGGTGTCTAATCCAAACCAAATTTCAGGAGCCTGCGGAAACGCAGGCTCCTGCCTGTTTATAGGCATGGAGGTAAGCAATGGAAAGCTTTTTCACCAAAATGGCAGGCGCGGTGGGCGTTTTTATGCTTCTCTTTTACGCCGTCCTCATAATCGCCGTAGTATTCGGCATCGTCATCTCCATACGCCGTCGCCGCAAGGAGAAGGCCACCGGTGAAGCCGAAGAGGCCAAAAAATATTAAAACCTATAAGGAGAACATAATATGCTGCTTCTTAATATAGACCACGTTCCCGGCCGCGAGGTAGAGGCACTCGGCCTCGTAACGGGCACCATCGTCAGTTCCAAGAGCTTCGGCAAGGACTTCATGGCCGCCATGAAAACCCTCGTCGGCGGCGAGATAGCAGACTACACCGATCTGCTCACCGAGGCAAGACAGATCGCCACCAAGCGCATGGTGGACGAGGCTGAAGCCAGGGGCGCGGACGCTATC
>JAFYLI010000120.1 GCA_017537165.1 Oscillospiraceae bacterium
CCTTTGTGTCCATAGTTGATACCAAGTATAGGCAATCCGTATCTGGCCGCCAGCTTTGAGCAGGCCAGAATCGTTCCGTCGCCGCCCATGCATACGAGCATATTGGAATCCGCTGCATCCTTCTCGGGGTCTGCGCTTATGAACTGAGGATATTTAAAGTTCTCGGAGGAGCGAAAAGGAAAATACACCTTAGTTTCAAAACCCTCAGCAAGTATTTTCTCCACTACAAGTTCCGATTTTTCAACTCTGTCGGCATTGGCGCAAACAAGTATCTTTTTCATTTATCATGCCCCTCTGCAAGTTCACCATGCGACGCATCCGCAATAGCATCAGTGTCAATCTCGTTGGAAATACCGTCCTGCCGGAGCCATCCGAGATATTCGATATTACCTTCAGGCCCCTTTATGGGAGAAAAAGTAATGCCCTTGACGCCGAAGCCAAGGCTTTCGGCATTGGCAACAAAGTCGCGCAGAACTTCCTTATGGACTGAAATATCGCGAACAACGCCCTTTTTGCCAACCTTGTCTTTTCCCGCTTCAAACTGGGGCTTAATAAGACACACGATCTCACCGTCAGGTGCAAGGAGTGCCTTTACGGCAGGAAGAACTATCTTGAGCGAAATAAAGGAAACGTCTATGACCGCAAGCTTAATTTCATCGGGGACCTGCTCATGGGTAACGTAGCGGATATTGGTGCGCTCCATTACCACAACGCGCTCATCGCTTCTAAGCGACCAGGCAAGCTGTCCATATCCTACGTCTATGGCATAGACCTTCTCCGCGCCACGTTTGAGCATACAATCGGTAAAACCGCCGGTAGATGCTCCGCAATCCACACAAATCTTTCCTTCGGGAGTTACGCCGAAGGTATCAAGAGCCTTCTCAAGCTTCAGGCCACCGCGGCTTACAAACGCAAGCGATGAACCGCGAAGCTCAATTTCAGCATCCTCAGGCACGGTAGTTCCCGCTTTATCCACGCGCTGTCCGGCAACATATACAAGGCCGCTCATAATATCCGCCTTCGCTCTTTCGCGGCTGGAGGAAAGTCCTCTCTGGACGAGCAGCACATCAAGTCTTTCTTTTTTCATATTCAGACACCCTTCATCATTTCAGACACTTTTTCGGCTATACTTTCCGAATCAAGACCGCATGCAGCAAGCAGTTCTCCAATGCTGCCGTGGGGAATAAATTCATCTCCCAGATTGATCAGCATAGCTTTGGCAACTATACCGCCCTCGTTCAGGGCCGCTATAACCGCCTCACCTACCGCACCTGCCCGGATGCATTCTTCAATAACCGCAACCCTACCCGTTTTCTTCACGGACTCACTGATTGCGGTAATATCGATTGGCTTGATAACTCCGAGTTTAATAACCTCGGCAGATATTCCTTTTTGTTCAAGCAGCTCGGCGGTGGCCATTACATTATTGATTTCAGTACCGTAGGTTACCAAGGTTACATCGTTTCCGCTGCGCAGCACTTTGCTCATTTCGCAACCGCCTTCGCGGTAGGCGCCTTCGCTGCCTCTGGGGTACCGTATGGCAACAGGTCCCTTATCATTCACAGCAGCAGCCAGCATGTCTCTAACCTCCGCAAAGCTTGCAGGAGCATAAATACGCATCCCGGGTACATTGCGCAGATAGCTGACATCAAAAACACCATGATGCGTTTCTCCGTCCGCACCGACTATACCAGCTCTGTCAACGGCAAAAATAACGTGCTGACTGAGTATGCCTACGTCATGGAGCAGCATATCATAAGATCGCTGTAGGAACGTAGAGTAAACAGCAAATACCGGTATAGCCCCCTGCTTTGCCATGCCTGCGGCCATGGAAACGGCATGGCCTTCCGCAATACCCTCGTCAAAAAATCTATTAGGATATTTTCGGGCAAATTCATCCAAACCCGTTCCCGACTTCATTGCAGCTGTAATCGCACAAATACGGTTATCTTTATCCGCAAGTTCAGTGAGAGCTTCTCCGAAAACAGTGGAAAAACTGCGTTTTTTACTGAGAGATATACCCTCTGCCAAGTCAAACGGTGAAACACCATGATATGCATCAGGATTCTGTTCAGCAGGAGCGTAGCCTTTTCCCTTTTGGGTTACTACGTGGAGCAAAACCGGCTCGTTAACTGATTTTGCATGCTCAAGCATATCAACAAGGCGTCCCACATCATGTCCATCCACAGGACCGAGATAGTGGAATCCCATTTCTTCAAAAAAGCTGCAGTTAATAAGAGCTTTTTTGATCGCCGTTTTTATCTTATGGTTGAACATATACAGCTTATTGCCACCGGGTAACTTTTTCAGTACATTTCTATATACACGCTTGAAATGATAATATCCCGGCTTGCTGCGCTGGTGAGCCAAGGATTTCGAAATGCTTCCTACGTTTCTTGTAATGGACATACCGTTATCGTTTAGGATAACGATCATTGGCTCTCCGCTCTGTCCTGCGCTGTTAAGGCCTTCATATGCAAGTCCACCCGTAAGCGCACCGTCACCGATGACAGCTACGACATTGTAGTCAGCGTTTTGCAAACTTCTTGCACGAGCCATGCCGAGCGCAAGAGAAATCGCATCCGATGCATGCCCCGCAATAAAGGGATCACATTCCGACTCATTCGGCTTAGGAAATCCTGACATACCTCCAAACTTCCTGAGGGTTTTAAATTCATCCTTGCGACCGGTAAGGATCTTGTGAACGTAGCTTTGATGGCCTACGTCAAAAAGTATTCTATCGCCGGTCGGATCAAACACCCGATGCATAGCTACAGTAAGCTCTACCACACCAAGGTTAGAGGCCAAATGTCCTCCCGTCTGCGAAACATTCTCAAGCAGAAATTTCCTTATATCAGCGCACAGCTCAGTCAACAGACTTTTATCAAGCTGTTTGACATCATTGGGTTTATTAATTTGTTGAAGTATATTATTCAATGCGATACCTCTGCCTTACGGCTTTATACAAATGTTGAAGATAAAATATTTATCTTCCTACAGTGAATATTCATTTAAACACTTATATTTTACCAAATATTCATTCACAATACAAGATTTATACTCATAATTTTCGCGAATATTCACGAATACGATGAATATTCAGCATAAAATATACTTTCTATAATCTACAGCTATACAAAAAAGAACAGCTTTGGCGCAAAGCCAAAGCTGTTCTTCGCAAACATATGCAGGCATAAATTATTATCAAATATCCAAAGCTGCGTGGTATCCGCGGAATACTGCATCTCGGATAAGTCCGGGCTTCAGGCAATCACCTATAATATGCACTCTCGGAGCCGTACCGCGCAATGCATCCACTTTCTCCCTATCAGGCTGCATTCCTACCGCAACGATCACAGTATCAGCAGGAATCAAAATTTCACTTCCGTCGGCGGTTTCGCAGTAAATGCCTTCGTCGGCAATCCGTTTGCCTTTAAGTCCCGTACGAACGTCAACAGCCAATTCTCCGAGCCGTTTCAATAGTATAGGCCTATGGCGAGGGTTACCTTCGGCAGCCACAGTATCGCTCATTTCTATAAGAGTAACGATGTGTCCGCTTTCTGCATAATGCAGCGCAAATTCGCTGCCCGCAAGACCACCACCGAGCACTGCAACACGCTTTCCTGCAGTTACAGGTTCTGCGGTATAATCAGCGGCAAATACAACGTTTTCTCTTTCTATACCGTCTATTGCAGGCACTATATGTCCCGCTCCGACGGCAGCAATCAGCACATCAGGTGCAATTTCCTCAACCATCGTCGGAGTCACTTCGGTATTCGGCCTTATCTCAACACCGGCCAGTTCAAGCTGTCTGCTCATAGTCTCGGTATACTTGGCAAACGACTTTTTGAAAGGAACGTTTTCTTCACAGCGCAGCATACCGCCCAATCTGTCGGTCTTTTCGCAAAGAATTACCTTGTGTCCTCGTCTTGCAGCAGTTAACGCGCTCTGCATACCTCCGGGGCCACCTCCCGCTACAAGCACCTTTTTACTGCTTTCCGCAGCAGGAACAAAGCGGTTTTCATATTCTCTGCCGATGACAGGGTTAATTGCGCAGACTCGTGTCTGCGTAAGCATACGCTCTGCATGACACATGAAGCAGCGCAGACAACGCAGTATTTCATCAGAACGGTTTTCCGCAACCTTAAGAGGCAGCTCATGGTCAGCCAAAAGAGCGCGTGCCATGCATACTATGTCTGCTTGTCCCGATGCAATTATTTCCTCCATATGCGAAGGCTCATTGAGCGCACCTACTGTGGCAACCGGAATATGTACGTGTTTTTTAATCTCAGCTGCATATTTTACGTTGCAGCCGGCTTCTGCAAACATCGGAGGATGCGTTATGCCAAAATCGGGTTCTCCGCCAGCAGAAACATGAAGAATATCAACCTTGTCTTCGATCAGCTTTGCAAACTCTATCGCATCTTCAAGGGTAACTCCACCCTCGGCAAGCTCCATAGCACTGAAGCGCACCTCAATGGGGAAATCCCTGCCAACAGCAGCTCTTACAGCGTCTATTATCTCAACAGCAAGGCGTGCTCTGTTTTCCATAGAGCCGCCGTATTCATCGGTGCGCTTATTTGTAACTTTTGAAAGGAACTGATGTATAAGCCAGCCATGTCCCGCGTGAAGCATAAGCATATCAAAACCTGCTCGCTTCACAAGCGCAGCACCTTTGGCAAACTTATCGATTGCCTCGGTAATACGCGTCTTATCCATCGCCTTAACTAACGTTCCATCATCGAGAACGGTGTCAATCGGGCCATATCGGCAGTTCTCTCCCACTTTTCGTTCGGAAACTATAACATCGAAATCAGAGAGCATTCCCGCATGATTAAGTTCGATGCTTGCCAAAGCTCCATGGCGTTTTATCGCTCTCGCTGCATTAGTAAGGCCCGCCAGGACACCGGGATTGCAAAGATTTATAAGCCTGCCGTGGCTTTTTCCGTTTTCATAGTCAACGCATGCCTCACTGATAGTTACAACAGCTGCACCGCCCTTTGCTCGCAACTCATAAAAAGCTATCGCGCCTTCGGTAAGACAACCGTCTTCGGTAAGATCCGGAAAACCCATTGGCGCGGAGCACATTCTGTTCCGCAGGGTCAGCTTGCCAATATGAAGCGGGGCACAAAGATTAGGAAATTCCTGCTTATAAGCCATGTTTTTCGCTCCTGTCATACTTTCATCGAGTTTACTCGTCCTTCATCAGGTGTCACAAAAACAGTTTTATAGTCCGTATATATGACCATACCGGGCTTTGCTCCGCTCGGCTTTTTAACATATCTCACCTTGGTATAGTCTACGGGCACTTTTGTACCCTCTCTACCCTTCGAGTAGTAGGCTGCAATACATGCCGCATCTTCTATTGTTTCGGCATCAGGTTCCGCTCCCATCGTGGATATTATAACGTGGGCTCCGTGTATCTTTTGAGTATGAAGCCAAGTGTCTCCGCGATGAGCTTCTTTCAAAGTGAGCTTATCATTCTGCAGATTATTTCGTCCGCAATATATTTCAACTCCGCTTCTGGATACAAAACGCATAGGTCTGGAATCCGGCGTTTTCATTTTCTTTTTCGTCTGTTCCCTAATATA
>JAFYLI010000121.1 GCA_017537165.1 Oscillospiraceae bacterium
AGCCACAATTTCCCCACATGGATGGAGGATTGACATGACAAGCAAAAACGAACTCAACCTTACCATGCTCTGCGATTTTTATGAGCTGACCATGGGCAACGGTTATTTCAACTATGGTTATAAAGACAGAATAACCTATTTTGACGTATTTTTCCGTTCTGTTCCCGATAAGGGAGGCTTTGCCATAGCAGCAGGTCTTGAGCAGGTAATCGACTACATCGAGAATCTGCACTTCAGCGCCGAAGATATCGACTATCTCCGCTCCCGCCAGCTTTTCAGTGAGGAATTTTTGGAATATTTGGCCGATTTCCGCTTCACGGGCGATATTTACGCCATTCCCGAGGGCACTCCCATATTCCCTCGCGAACCCATTCTCACAGTAAGAGCGCCCGCAATTCAGGCCCAGCTGATAGAAACTTTCCTTCTGCTGTCCATTAACCACCAGAGTCTTATAGCAACCAAGTCTAACCGCATAGTGCGCGCCGCAAAAGGCCGCACAGTGCTGGAATTCGGTTCCCGCCGCGCCCAAGGCGCAACAGGTGCCGTCCTCGGCGCCCGCGCCGCATACATAGGCGGATGCGCAGGAACTGCCTGCACCATATCCGACCAGCTTTACGGCGTACGCGCAGGCGGTACCATGGCTCACGCTTGGGTGCAGATGTTCGACAGCCAGTACGAAGCTTTCAAAACTTACTGCGAAATGTATCCCAACAATGCCACTCTGCTTGTCGACACCTACAACACCCTCAAGAGCGGCATCCCCGATGCCATCCGAGCTTTCAACGATGTTCTCAAGCCTATGGGCATCAAAAAGTGTGGTATCCGCCTCGACTCGGGCGACCTTGCTTACCTCACCCGCCAGGCCCGCAAAATGCTTGACAATGCAGGCTGGACGGAATGCACCATCACCGTAAGTAACGCTTTGGACGAGTACCTTATAGATGACCTCCTTGATCAGGGTGCATGCATCGATTGTTTCGGTGTAGGTGAACGCCTTATTACCGCCCGCTCCGAACCCGTTTTCGGCGGTGTTTATAAACTGGCTGCGGTAGAGGACGATCACGGCAATATCATTCCCAAGATAAAGATAAGCGAAAATGTGGCCAAGATAACCAATCCCCACTTCAAGAAGGTATACCGCCTGTTTGACAACGCAACGGGCAAAGCCGAGGCGGACTATCTCTGCCTCTACAATGAGTTCGTGGATGACTCTCAGCCTCTTACCATTTTCGACCCCGACATTACATGGAAAGAAAAGACCCTCACCGATTTCACCGCCAAGGAACTGATGGTTCCCATCTTCCTCAACGGTGAGCTGGTATACGAAAAGCCCACACTTGCGGAAATCAAGGAGTACTGTGCTCAGCAGGTAGACACCCTTTGGGACGAGGTCAAGCGCTTTGATAATCCTCATAACTACTATGTGGATCTCAGCTACGATCTGTGGTCTATCCGCCGCAAGCTTTTGAAGAGTAACAGCTGATATGAAGAGCACACTTTCTGCCGACAACAGACGCGCGGCACTCCTTGACGCGCTTTATTCATCTGCCGCACCCATCAGTGCATCTGTTCTCGCTGCACGTTTTTCCGTAAGCAGGCAAATCATTGTGGGCGATATTGCCCTGCTTCGCGCTGCAGGCGAGAATATTTCTGCCACACCCCGCGGCTACATCATCAACCGCAGCCGTCCCGGACAGCTCCGCACTCTTGCCTGCGTCCACACCCTCGATGACACAGCCAAAGAGCTGCACATAATGGTTGACAACGGCTGCACCGTTGTGGACGTTATCGTTGAACACGCTATCTACGGCCAAATATCGGGCCGACTTGACCTTTCCTCCCGCTACGATGTGGCTCAGTTCGTGGAGAAGCTCTCCACTGAGGATGCCCCGCCGCTCTCCTCCCTGACGGGCGGAGTACATCTGCACACCCTTCTCTGTCCCGATGAAGACGCTTATCAGCGCGTGTGCATCCAGCTGGAAAAGGAAAATTTGCTGTTCAAAGAATAAAGTATTGACAAATTGAACATGTTCGCTATAATAAGGATATACAGCTGTCTTGACACCTGTATATCCTTATTTGTTTTTGAGTGTATCCCACTCTTAACCATCATTTACAAAGGATGTGGTCTTCGTGAAAAAGATCCTCGCAGCTCTCAAGGCATTCTTCATCCGCAAAAACGTAGTCATTTCCGGCCGCCGCTACGGCGTTGACGCACTGGGCGCCATGGCGCAAGGTCTTTTCTGCTCCCTGCTGGTAGGTACTATCCTCAATACACTGGGTAGCCAGCTCCACATTGGCTTCCTTACCGCAACCGTAGCCACCGTAAACGGAACCGGCTACACCATCGGCGGCCTTGCTTCCGCTATGGTCGGCCCCGCCATGGCCGTAGCTATCGGTCATGCATTGGCAGCACCTCCCATGGTTCTGTTCTCACTTATCCCCGTGGGTTTTGCCACCAACGCAATCGGCGGCGCAGGCGGCCCTCTCGCGGTTTACGTCGTGGCCGTTATCGCCTCCGAGGCAGGCAAACTCATCTCCAAAGAAACTAAAATCGACATTCTCGTTACTCCCATTATCACCATTCTCGTTGGTGTAGGCCTTGCTTACCTTATCGCCGCTCCTATAGGAACCGCCGCAAGCTACGTCGGCAAACTCATAATGATGGCAACCGATCTGCAGCCCCTGCTGATGGGCATCGTGGTTTCCGTTCTTGTCGGTATCGCGCTGACCCTGCCCATTTCCTCCGCAGCAATATGCGCTGCGCTGGGTCTTACAGGCCTTGCCGGCGGTGCTGCCGTTGCAGGCTGCTGCGCTCAGATGATAGGCTTTGCCGTAATGTCCTTCCGCGAAAATCGTTGGGGCGGCCTCGTCAGCCAGGGCATAGGCACCTCTATGCTGCAGATGCCCAACATCGTAAGAAATCCCCGCATTTGGATCCCTCCCACGCTGGCCTCTGCCATCACCGGCCCCATCGCCACCTGCGTTTTCAAGCTGCAGATGAACGGTGCGGCCGTCAATTCGGGCATGGGCACCTGCGGATTCTGCGGACAGATCGGTGTTTACACCGGTTGGGTAGCCGACATGGAGGCAGGCCTCAAAGCCGCTATCACCGCCGCCGACTGGATCGGTCTCGTTCTCATTTGCTTCATTCTCCCCGCTATCCTCTCCTGGGCATTTGGCCTCGTTCTTCGCCGTATAGGTTGGATCAAGGATGGCGACCTGAAGCTGAACTGACATACATATAAAAAACCGCTGCATTGGCTTCAATGCAGCGGTTTTCTTCATAAAACTATATCTACAGGCGCGTCAATTATCATTTCATTGGGAGTTACCATGCAATCGTAGGCATATATCGCAACTCCTGCCGCCCGCGCCGCGCGCAATGCATCCGCAAACTCGGGATGAGTGCGCTCGTTAGGCATAAATCGGCTCACGCCCTTCATCTGTATAACAAACAGCACAGCAGCCTCATAACCCTCTTCAATGCAATCCGCCAGTCCCCTCAGGTGCTTTACGCCTCTTTCGGTAGGTGCATCCGGGAACATTACCGTCCCGCTCTCCTCAAGGGTTACGCCCTTGACCTCCATGAATATATGCCGTCCGTCGGCTTCGATATAGAAGTCATAACGGGAATCGCCGTGCTTGGCTTCGGGCTTTACAAGGCTGACATTTCCAAAAAGCCGCGGAACAAATTCCGCCGCTGCCTTATTGGGAGCCTGGCTGTCCATGTTGATTAGCAGTTCACCCTTTCGCACCGCGATAAGGTCAAACTTCGTCTTGCGTGCCGGATTATCCGATCGTTGCAGCCATACCTGCACTCCGGGGATAAGCAGTTCTGCGCAGCGCCCTGTATTTTTTACGTGACAAACCTCCACCGCGCCGTTTATCTCCACATGGGCAATAAAGCGATTGGGGCGGGCGAGGAAAATGCCTTCAACTACGTTATCGTATCTCATTTGCATCACCGATGCCATTGTAGCATATTTAGGGAGGAGGCGAAAGTATTTTAATCACTTCGTTTCCCCTTGATATTTTCTCTTCGTTGCTTCACCTCCCCTAAGATGCCGCTCGGCCTTATTCTTCTCCAATATATCCTTCACCTGCGTATACAGTGTTACGTTGTATCCTCTGAGCCTTTCCGAAAGATCCTTATGTACGGTGGACTTGCTTATCCCAAAATGTTTGGCTGCTGCCCGAACGGTGGCTTTATTATCTATTATGTACTCTGCAAGCTCCACGGCGCGCCTTTCAATATCGGACTTCAAATGCACCACTCCAATTATAATACTGCTAAAGTATATGGTTATTTCCTGCACATTATGATACGGCTCCATCCCACGTTACGAGCGCCCCCGCCACCTCCCCCCCACTGGATACACGGCGGGGGCGCGAGTCGCCAAGCGCCATGAGCGAAGCGAAGCGGAGGCTATGGCGCGCGGAGCGATAGCGGAGGAATTGAGCGCGCCCCTAAGCGAGGGCGCCACTCAGCGCCCGAGGCTTTACTATGGCGCGCGGATAAGCGGCGGCGAGGGGGGCGCGAAGCCAAGGCGCCAACGCGAAACTCGCGGGCGCCGCAGGGGGAGGCGCGCCGCCGCCACCTTATGAATTGTCCACAGTGAGTAGGGAGCCATTATGGCTCCTTACTCCAAGGGTTCCAATCGGGAGCGTAGTAGTCAGCAAGGTACTCAACGCAGAACTGAACCATATCCTCAGCGGTAACATCGGTATCATAGAGCGGAGTTCCATGCACATGGCTATGGCAAGCGGAGCACAAGGTTATAAGATTGTGGATGTGATTGGAGCCACCATGGCCACGGGGTATGCAATGGTGGATTTGGATGTACTGGGTGGAGTCGCAGAGCGCGCATCTGTACCCATCGCGGCAGTAAACCGCTTTACGTTTTGCATTAGTGAGATTGGCCGATATCATAATCGAGGCCTCCTTTCAAAAGATGCCTTTCCTTTCACGGGCGGGTCAAGGGCGCCACGCCAGCGAGGCGAAGCCAAGCGCGGCAAGCACGCGCCCGAGCGGGGGCGCATCGGCGCACACGAACGGGCACGCGCTTGACGGCAAAGCGATAGCAGGCGGGGCGCTTGTATACCCTTGACCCGTCTGTTATAATATCGACTTCCTTTTTGAAAGGGGGCGAGATTATAGGCCAATCGGCAATGCAAAACGGGGCGATTTACGAAAAGGGGTAACTGCGCGCGGCGCGACTTTTCCCCAAAGTTATCCACAATCACGCAAAAAAACCGTTCAAAAATGCGCACTTTTTGCGCAGTTTTGGGCGGTTTTTGTGCACCTTTTTGTACTATATCTTGTATAATGTCATTGCATTCCTTGCGGTTTTATGCTATACTTAGTACACTGGGAAGCTCGAACATTTGTGCGCTATCATGCGGGTCAAAATCGTTCTCTCCTTTATGGCTTCCTGAGTTGTTTTTTTCCTCCCGCTCACGTTATGCAGAGCGGGAGGTTTTTTTATACCGCACCATAAGTTACCCTGCGATAGCATACCAAATGGAAATTCTTGGAATTCCCCGGCTTACTCCAAGGGTTCCAATCGGGAGCGTAGCCCGGCAAATGCACCACTCCAATTATAATACTGCTAAAGTATATGGTTATTTCCTGCACATTATGATATGGAGCGTTCAATGAATTATCATGGATGCATTCTAACGGGCCATCTCAAGCATCCTTGAGATATGCACAAAATCCCCTGATGTTCATACCACAAATTTTATGCAGTTAATTTCATATTTTTTGTTGTACTGTGCAATTTTTTCGTATATAATATTTCAGTAATTCAGACTGCACTTTTTTGATATACTCAAGCTACCATATAGGAGGACTTAATTATGAATCTCGTTTATTCCGGTAAGACCAAGGATGTATTCCAGCTCGATAACGGCAACTACCTGCTTAAGTTCAAGGATGACTGCACCGGCAAGGACGGCGTATTCGATCCCGGCGAGAACTCCGTCGGCCTCACCATCGAGGGTGTTGGCGACGTTAACCTGAGAATGTCCATCTACTTCTTCGAGAAGATCAATGCAGCCGGCATCAAGACTCACTTCGTAAATGCAAACCTGGCTGATACCACCATGGAAGTCCTCCCTGCAAAGGTATTCGGCAAGGGTCTCGAAGTTATCTGCCGCAACAAGGCTGTTGGCAGCTTCATCCGCCGCTACGGCGCTCTCATCGAGTCCGGCGCAGATCTCCCCTCCTACGTTGAGACCACCCTCAAGGACGACGAGAAGGGCGATCCCCTGATCACCAAGGACGCTCTTGTTGCTATCGGCGTTATGACCGAAGAGCAGTATGATGACCTTAAGGCTCAGACCCAGAAGATCACCAAGATCGTTGCGGACGACCTGAAGGCAAAGGGCATGGAGCTCTATGACATCAAGTTCGAGTTCGGTTATGCTCCCGACGGCACCGTAATGCTCATCGACGAAGTTGCTTCCGGCAACATGCGCGTTTACAAGGACGGCGAGTACGTCGAGCCCATGAAGCTCAACGAGCTCTTCTTCGCTTAATTCTATCCCACAAATGATCCGGCGGCGGTCATGCGACCGCCGCCGTTTTACTGCTCTCCCGCAATTACATATGATGTAATTCGCCACTACTTCTCCATAAGGATGTGATCCCTTGTCTCAGGCCTCTCCCAAGGAAGAGCTTTTTGAGCGCACGCCTATTCCCAAAGCGGTCGCCACACTGGCTATCCCCACTGTTATCAGTCAGCTGGTAATGATGTTCTATAATCTTGCCGATACCTTTTGGGTCGGTATGCTCAATAACCCTCTGCAGAACGCAGCGGTAACCCTCACCGCTCCCGCGCTGATGGCCTTCAACGCCATCACCAATCTTTTCGGCACCGGCAGCGCCAGCCTTATGAGCCGCGCACTGGGCCGCAAGGATTACGACGTAGTTTCCCGCACTTCCGTTTTCGGTTTCTACTGCGCAGTTGTGCTGGCAGCTCTGTACGCCATTATCTGCACCATATTCAGAATTCCCCTGCTGGGTCTGCTGGGCGCTGACGAAGCAACCTTCGCAAGCTCCAACGATTACCTTATATGGGCAGTTATCGCCAACGCCATTCCCGCCGTTATAAATGTTACCCTTGCCCACTTCGTGCGCGCGGAAGGCTCGGCAGCTCACTCCAGTATAGGTACTATGAGCGGCTGCGTACTGAACATAATCCTCGACCCCATCCTCATTCTCCCCTGGGGTCTTGACATGGGTGCCGCAGGTGCAGGTCTTGCCACCTTTATCTCCAACTGCGTAGCCTGCCTTTACTTCGCCGTATTCCTTATCCGCAAGAAGGGCAAGACCTTCGTAAGCGTAGACCCCCGCAAGTTTGCATTCCGCAAGGACATTATCTCCGAAGTTTTCAATATCGGCATCCCCTCCGCTCTGCAGAATCTCTTCAGTGTTACGGGCATGACCGTTCTCAACAACTTCACTGCAGCCCACGGCGCAAACGCCGTAGCTGCTATGGGTATCTGCCAGAAGGTTTACATGGTGCCCATGTATATCACGCTGGGCGTTTCTCAGGGTTCCATGCCCATCGTCGGCTACAACTACGCCAGCGGCAACGTACCCCGCGTAAAGAAGACTATCACCTTCACCCGAATCGTAAACCTTGCCATTATTATATTCATGGCACTGTTTTACTTCATCTTCCCCGCGTTCTTCGTATCCCTCTTCATCAATGATCAGGCCATCATCGACCACGGCGTGAAGCTGCTGCGCGGCTTTGCCGTTGTTCTGCCGCTGATGTCCCTGGACTTCTTCTCCGTTTCCATTTTCCAAGCAACGGGCATGGGCAAGGCAGCCCTTATCTTCGCAGTTCTGCGAAAGATCATTCTGGAGATACCTCTGCTGTTCCTCATGAACCGCATCTATCCCCTCTACGGCCTGCCTTACGCTCAGGTAATTACCGAGTTTATACTCGCCACCGTTTCTATATTCTTCCTTGCAAGACTCTATAAGGAAATGGATCAGATGACGAAAGCACGCTTATCCTAATAATAATTCAGCGGCACCCTCTGCTAAGAGGGTGCCGCTATTTTCATTCTTTTTACTTTTTGCCGCAATCAATAACGTACAGCACACCATCGTCCACGGTGAACTTTACGTTCAAGCCGCCGTAGGTAAGGCCGTAAATGCGCTCGCTGTCATTCTGATAAGAGGGACGCGGATCATTCTCCAGCACCTCAATAAGGGCAGCGCGCTTATCTTCGGGTACGCGTTCAAGCAGATCCTCAGGGAACTCGACTTCAACTCTGCGCTCTCCCGCAGTATCGGCAAAGCCGCTTACTGCATCAGGGTGGCTGTCGGCATACTTAACGTAAGGCTTAACGTCATAGATAGGCGTTCCGTTCAGCAGGTCTGCTCCCGAAACATGGAGCACGGGGCCAAGCTCGGGATCTATCTCAACCTTATCCAGCTTCACCGAGGACAGCCCCATGGAGTTGGGACGGAAGGGCGAACGGGTCGCGAAAACTCCCATGCGGGTATTTCCGCCAAGGCGGGGCGGGCGCACGGTGGGTGACCAATCCTCACGCACAGCCTTGGAGAACTGCCATATGAGCCAAACGTGGGAATAATCTTCAAGGCCGCGAACAGCCTCGGGATTGCGGAACTCGGGTTCAAACACTATTTTCGCCTTTGCCGACTGAGCAAGTCCGCTTTGACGGGGTATTCCGAATTTTTCGTCAAAATCGCTGTGAATACGGGCGATGACTTTTATCTTATATTCTTCCATGCTCCTGCCGCCTTTCCTGCCGCTTTTGTTTTATTATACTACGGCGGCAAAACTTTCTCAAGGAGTTTGACAGAGGCTGCGCGGAATATTATACTCTAACTGCAAGGGAGGTATGCCCATGAACAAAGTTTTTAACAGCGCGATACCGCTTTCCATAGAACACATAAAAGAAGTTGGCTCCACCAACACTCTTCTCAAGGAGCGCGCCGCACAGGGCGCAAAAGAAGGCACTGTGATCATAGCCGAAAAGCAGACTGCAGGCCGCGGCAGACGTGGCCGCAGCTTCTTCTCCCCCGACGGCACGGGACTTTATCTGAGCCTTCTGCTCCGTCCTGACCTTGATTCCGAGCATACCGCCATGCTCACCACCGCCGCTGCATCAGCTGCTGCGCTGGCTATCGAAGAGGTATCGGGCAAAGATGCCGACATAAAGTGGGTCAACGATATATGGCTGGCAGGCCGCAAAGTATGCGGCATCCTCTGCGAGGCAGGCACTTCCCCCGAGGGTAGCTTCGTAGTGGTCGGCATGGGCGTGAACGTAACGGCTCCTCCCGAGGGCTTTCCCGAAGAACTCAAAGACATAGCGGGCGCGGTTTTCTCCGCTATCGAAGCGCCCCAAAATGCCCGACTTGCCATAGCCGAAGCATTCCTGCACCACTTCACCCGATTTTACGCAAACATGAGTGCGCGGGAATATTTCCCCGAGTACAAAAAGCGCTGTTTCCTGCTGGGACAAGATATAAATGTTCTGCGGCAGGGTGATGCCATCCCCGCAACCGCGCTGGATATAAATGAGCACTGCCACCTGCTGGTGCGCTACCCCGATGGCCGAGAAGAATACCTTTCCAGCGGGGAGGTAAGTATAAGACCACTGTGAGAGGTTATTATTCAAGTCTGCGATTTTACAAGGCGTCCCCTTTGGAGAGAAGGCTATTTAACAATTACTGCCAACCATACCATAACACAAAAGAGGAGTCTATTGACTCCTCTTTTTCATTTTCCAAGTTCAATGCTTTCGCACTC
>JAFYLI010000122.1 GCA_017537165.1 Oscillospiraceae bacterium
GAATAGCGCTGTTGCTTTACTGTAAGTATCAGCCGAGGGGAATGATGGTCTTTCCGTATTCGCCGTTGACGATATGGCCCATTGCGCTGTAGATAGCGGAGAGGCCGCAGAAGATACCCTCGATACCTGCGATGGTGTGGATAACATGGATGCCGGTGAAGTCACCGATAGCCAGCAGCAGGAAGAGGATGGTTAGGGAGCCAAAAACCACCTGAGTGGCGCGGTTGTGCTTCAGGGTGCCGATGAACATGAATGCGGTGAAGATGCACCAAAGCAGCAGGTAGAAGCCGAGAGAGGTGGAGTCGCCGCCCTCAATGCCCTTGAAGGGGTTGACCCAAATGAGAACCAGGGACCACCAGAAAAGACCGTAAGCGGTGAAGGCGGTGCCGGCAAAGGTGTTGCCCTGCTTCATCTCGCGGATACCTGCGAGGATCTGAGCAAGACCGCCGAGGGCGATGCCCATGGCAACGATAACAATGGAAAGGGGCAGCAGGCCTGCGTTGTGCAGGTTAAGAAGAACGGTGGTCATGCCGAAGCCCAGCAGACCGAGAGGGCCGGGATTAGCATGCTTGCTTGCAACAGTAGACATGAGTTTTCCTCCATAATTTACTATTTATTTTTCAAACCAGTACATTATACGGATATATGTCGAAAAAAGCAAGAAAAATTAATGAGCGGGAGGAAAAATACGCTCTGTTGCTGCTCGGAATGGCGGTAATCTCCGCCGTAACGAGCAAAAATTCCCGACCTTTTTATCGGTCGGGAATTTTGTATTCGGTAAATATCAGCTTCTGGCAAGACCGTCAACATGGAGAACCATGCCGGTGATATAGCTTGCCTCGTCGGAGGCGAGGAAGAGGAAGGCGTTGGCGATGTCTTCGGGCTGACCCAGCTTGCGCAGGGGGATCTGAGCTATCATAGGCTCGATGACTTCCTTGGGAACGGCCTTCATCATGTCGGTCTCGGTGATGCCGGGAGCAACTGCGTTTACGCGGATGCCCTTGGGGCCGTATTCACGGGCAAGGGAGAGTGTCATGCCGTTTACGGCAAACTTGGAGGTGGGGTAGGCCATGCCTGCAGGCTGGCCGTACTTGCTGACCATAGAGGAAGTGGAGAGGATGACGCCGCTGCCGCGCTCTGCCATGTGGTCAATGATGGCGCGGGTGGCGTTGAATACGCCCTTTACGTTCAGATCCATGACCTTGTCGAAGGTCTCCTCGGTGTAGTTGGCAAAGGGGGTGCTTTCGGAAACGCCTGCGTTGTTAACGAGGATGTCAACGTGGCCGAACTCCTCGATGACCTTGCCGAACTTTTCGCGGACGTCCTCAAGGCTGGAAAGGTTGGGCCAGATGCCGCTTACGGCGGCGTTGGGGTTGGATTCCTTTATCTTGGCAACGGCCTTTTCCGCGGATGCCTGACTGCTGGCGCAGAGGATAACGGTGGCGCCTTCGCGCAGGAATGTTTCTACAGTGGCAAAGCCGATGCCGCGGCTGCCGCCGGTGATGATAGCAACTTTGTTTTCGAGTCTCATAGTGAATCCTCCTTGGTAAAATTTCTATAATTATATTTTACTTTGCGGCGTTTTTTTAGTCAAGAAAAAGGGTTTTGGAGCGGCGAAAAAATAATGCAAAAATATGTTAAATTTACTGTTGATTTTCCAAAATCAAGGGACTATAATGAGCACCGCGCCTGTTGACGCTAAACAGAGATATAAAGAGGGACGACGTAATGAAAACTTTTTGTCCGAGCCTGATTTCATGCATGAAATCTTACTCTAAAGCGCAGTTTGTAAAGGATCTTGTATCCGGCGTTATAGTGGCGATAATCGCTCTGCCCCTGTCCATCGCGCTGGCGATTGCCTCCGGCGTTGGCCCCGAGGTTGGCCTTTACACCGCAATAACCGCGGGTCTGCTGGTTGCCCTGCTGGGCGGCAGCCCCGTGCAGATAACCGGCCCCACTGCAGCCTTTGCCACCATAGTTGCGGGCATCGTTGCATCTCAGGGCATTGAGGGACTTGCTATAGCAACGCTTATGGCGGGTGTCATACTGATACTCATGGGTGTGCTGAAGCTGGGCGGCCTCATAAAGTTTATTCCTTATACCATAACCACCGGCTTCACTTCGGGCATTGCCGTAACCATTCTGGTAGGCCAGCTGAAGGACTTTTTCGGCCTGACCTTTACCCATTCTCCCGTGGAGACAATGGAAAAGATCGAGGAAGTTATCCACACCTTCGGCACCGTTAATATCTGGGCAGTGGTAATCGGCATCCTTTCCCTTGCCATTCTGCTGATAATGCCCCGCATTCTGCCCAAGGTGCCCCCCGCACTTATCGCGGTAGTTGTTTGCGCCGTTGTCGTAAAAGTGTTTGATATTCCCGTCAATACCATCGGTATACTCTACCCCGATATCAGCGCAGCGCCTCCCAAGTTCACCCTGCCTGCGGGCCTTAACTGGGATAAGATAGTCAGCCTTGTTCCCGATGCATTCACCATTGCGGTGCTGGCAGGCGTTGAGTCCCTGCTGTCCTGCGTAGTTGCCGACGGCATGGTTGGCAGCCGCCATAATTCCAATACCGAGCTTATCGCTCAGGGTATCGGCAACATGGGCTCCGCTCTCTTCGGCGGTATTCCCGCCACCGGCGCTATCGCCCGTACCGCTGCCAATATCAAGAACGGCGGCCGCAGCCCCATTTCCGGCATTGTGCATTCTCTGCTGCTTCTTGCTATGCTGCTGGTGCTCATGCCCTACGCAAAGCTCATCCCCATGCCCACCATCGCTGCTATCCTCTTCGTGGTAGCCTATAATATGAGCGAGTGGAGAGAGTTTGTGGCCATAGTTCGCTCTTCTCCCCTCAGCGACGTTCTCGTTCTCGTGGCTACTTTCGTGCTCACCGTCGTGTTCGACCTGGTCGTTGCCATCGTTGTTGGCATCATCCTCGCCACCGTGCTCTTTATGAAGCGCATGGCAGACGGAACTGCCGTTGAGGGCTGGAAGGTAGCTGACTATGCCGACGATCCCGACAGCATCCGCTTCAAGAATGTTCCCGCAGATACCATGGTTTACGAGATAACCGGCCCCATCTTCTTCGGCGCTGCCGATAAGGTTGCAGCCATTTTCTCCTCCGCGGATAAGAAGGTCATTATCCTGCGCATGAGAAGCGTACCCATAGTAGACGCCAGTGGTATCCACTCTCTTGAAACCATCGTTGAGACCTGCCATAAAAAAGGTCTTGTGCTCATAATGTCCCATGTAAACGAGCAGCCCATGAAGACTCTGCGCAAGGCAGGCCTTGTGGAAGAGATCGGCGAAGATAACTTCTGCGCCAATATTGACGAGGCGCTGGAACGCGCCCGCGCAATCACCGAGAGCGCTGCCGAGGCTCACTGAACTTAAAATCGTTGTAAAGGAGCGGGAACCGGCCCGCTCCTTTTATCTTTTTATTCCGCTATTGAAAGAATAAAATTGAACGCAAGCGGGAGTGTGGTTGAAATTAGCTGCAAATAAGTTTATAATATTAAAAAAAGGCGGCCACACAGAAAGGTCGAACGTATAAATAAACGTATAAATAAATATAAAGCAAAACACAACAATAACACATAGAAGGAGAATTCACTATGATTGACGAACTGAAGAATGAGCAGCTGACCGAAGAGGAAATGAGCGGTGTAGTTGGAGGCAACAGCTTCGATAGGATCTTGGCTTCTGATGATTTCCTGGTCAATGCAGAGGATAAGCGTGTATGGAGCACTTTTACCAATGAAGAAAAAGATTTGGTCAGAGCGCAGCCCGACAGAGCCTCCAGGAGAGCAAAAATGATTGAAATTTATAGACAGAAGGTCTGACGCATTCACGCCGAAGATAATTGAGGTTTAAAAGGAGTGGGATTTCCCGCTCCTTTTGTCTTTTTATTCCGCTATTGAAAGAATAAAAATAAACGCAAGCGGGAGTGCTGTTGAAATTAGCCTCCGAGAAGTTTATAATATTAAAAAAAGACGGCTACAAGGAAAAGTCGAACGTATAAAGAAATATAAATCAAAATATAACAATAAAACATAGAAGGAGAATGCGACATGATTGACGAACTGAAAAACGAGCAGCTGACCGAAGATGAAATTAGCGGTGTAGTTGGTGGTGTCATCTACGGAAAAAAGGAATTCGCTGATGCATTCTTGGTCACTCCGGAGGATGAGCGTATATGGAGCACTTTTACCAATGAAGAAAAAAGACTGGTCAGAGCACAGTCCGGCAGAGCTGCTCAGAAAGCGAAAATGATTGAAATTTATAGACAAAAGGGCTGACGCATTCGCGCCGAAGATAATTGAGGTTTAAAAGGAGTGGGATTTCCCGCTCCTTTTTGCGTCCTGAGAACGTGCGAACGCCCCGCCCTGAAAAGGGCGGGGCGTTCGCTTAAATCACAGACAAATACATTTATATAAGGAAGGATGGAGAGGAGAAATCAGTCTTCGGTGAATTCGTAATTTACCCAGAGGCCGTTGCGCTCGGCGCGGATAAGGATAACGCCGTTTTCTTCGCTGACCAGCTCGATTTCTGCGCCGGCTTCAAGGCTCTTTACGTATGCCATGGGATCATCGGTGGTAACGGTGGTTATCTCGCAGTTGGTGGGAGATTTGCCGCCGCAGGTAGGCTGTCTTTTCTCTATAGCGAGTTCATAAACTGCCATATCGCTTACCTCCTTTTGTGTGTGAAGGGTATATTAGCCGAAGTAACGATCCAGCAGACCCTTGAGAGCCTTACCGTGACGGGCTTCGTCGCGAGCCATCTCGTGAACGGTGTCGTGGATAGCATCGAGGTTGTTCTTCTTTGCGCAGGTAGCCAGCTCTACCTTGCCTGCGGTTGCGCCGAACTCGCAGTCAACGCGCCATGCCAGGTTGTCCTTGGTGGTAGCCTTCATGTTGGCTTCCAGATCCTCGCCCAGGAGCTCAGCGAACTTTGCTGC
>JAFYLI010000014.1 GCA_017537165.1 Oscillospiraceae bacterium
CATCTGGCTGCAGATCAGAACAAGAGAACTCTTGGCGAAGCTTTCTCCGGCGAAAGCCTGAACATTCTCATCGGCTCCGTACCCGATAAGGAAGAGGGTTCCGACCGCGTAAAGCTGGCTATTATGAAGCTGCTCAACGAGAAGTACGGCATGATCGAGGAAGATTTCCTCTCTGCTGAAATCGAGGCAGTTCCCGCATATCCTGCCCGCGATATCGGTCTTGACCGCAGCCTCATCGGCGGTTACGGTCACGATGACCGTGTCTGCACCTATGCAGAGCTTGCTGCTATTCTGGAGCTTGACGTTCCCGAGAAGACCGCTGTCTGCCTGCTGGTAGATAAGGAAGAGGTCGGCTCTCAGGGCGTTTCCGGCATGACCAGCACCCACTTCGACCACTTCGTTGAGGCTCTCTGCAAGAGCGAGGGTATCACCATCAACGATTGCTATGCAAATTCCGTTTGCCTTTCCGCAGACGTTTGCAACGCCTTTGACCCCAACTATCCCGAGGTTTCCGAAAGACGCAACAACTGCCAGCTCAACTACGGTATGGGCATTATGAAGTTCACCGGCGCTCGCGGTAAGTCCGGCTCCAACGATGCTTCCGCAGAGCTGGTTGGCAGAGTTCGCAAGCTGATGAACGATAACAACGTTGCATGGCAGATGGGTGAACTCGGTAAGGTAGACCAGGGCGGCGGCGGTACCATCGCATCCATTATGGGTAACCGCAATATCGACACCATCGATGCAGGTGTTCCTGTTCTCAATATGCACGCTCCCATGGAAGTTATCTCCAAGGCTGACGCATATATGACCTACCGCGGTTTCAAGGCATTCTACAATGCCTGCATTTGATTTTAAATCGTGATTTCATATTCCCTGCGCTTCGGCGCAGGGAATATTTTTTGTTTACGGGGAATCTGTCGGTAAAAAGGCGGTAAGAGAGTGAAGTTTTTCTTTACATTTCATGTGCTTTATCATAAAATAAAACGAAACAGTGTCTCTGATGAGATGGAAATGTGTAGATAATCTGCCTTAGGCAGACGTGCAGATAGAAAGGAATGGATTCCTATATGTTGGAGAATGTAAAAGTAGTAAAGTTCGGCGGCAGCTCTCTTGCCGATGCCGAGCATTTCAAGATGGTTGAGCAGATAGTTCTTGCCGAGCCCGAGCGTCGCTATGTTGTTCCCTCCGCTCCCGGTAAGCGTTTTCCTGCCGATACCAAAGTTACCGATATGCTCTATGAATGCTACCACATGGCATCCAAGGGCGATAATATAGACGAGGCTTTCGATAAGATAGCAGAGCGCTATCGCCTTATTATTGACGGCTTGGGTATTGACCTTGACCTGACAAAGGAATTTGAGAATATAAAGGCTGCATTTACTCATCATGCAGGCCGAGATTACGCAGCCAGCCGTGGCGAATATCTCAACGGTATCATCCTTGCCAAGCTCCTTGGCTTCGACTTTATCGATGCAGCCTCTGTTATCTGCTTTGCAGACGACGGTACCTTCGACAGTGAGACCACCGATAAGATTCTCAACTCCGAGCTGAAGAAGCATTATCGTGCCGTAGTTCCCGGTTTCTACGGTTCTATGCCCAACGGTACAATCAAGACCTTCTCCCGCGGCGGCAGCGATATTACCGGTTCCATCGTGGCCCGTGCCGCTCGCGCTTCTCTCTATGAGAACTGGACTGACGTTTCCGGCTTCCTCATGGCAGACCCACGTATCGTTGAGAATCCCAAGGGTATTGATAATATTACATATCACGAACTGCGTGAGCTTGCTTACATGGGCGCCACAGTTCTCCACGAGGATTCCATTTTCCCCGTACGCGCAGCGAAGATACCCATCAATATCCGTAATACCAATTCTCCCGAAGATAAGGGTACCATGATCGTTCCCAACGGTTCCGATATTCCCGATGAGAAGAATGTTATTACCGGCGTTGCAGGTAAAAAGGGTTTCTCTGTTCTCAATATTGAAAAGGCACATATGAACGCTGAGGTCGGCTTTGGCCGCCGCGTTCTCACCGCTATCGAAAACGAGGGTGTTACCTTTGAGCATCTGCCTTCCGGTATCGATACCATGAGTGTAGTTCTCTCCGGTGATATCACCAGCGACCAGCGCAGCCGAATTATGAATGCTATCTGCGCATCCTGCTTGCCCGAGTACATTGGCTTCGAAGACGGCCTTGCACTTCTTGCCGTCGTTGGTCGTGGCATGGTAAATAATAAGGGTACTGCATCCAGAGTTATTACCGCTATAGCAGAGGCTGGCATCAATATCCGCATGATCGATCAGGGTTCCAGCGAAATCAACATCATTATCGGTGTAGACGATAAGGACTTCGAAAATGCCCTGCGCGCTATCTACAATGAGTTTGTAAAGTAATCACAATAAATAGAAAGGACTTGCCGAAATCGGCAAGTCCTTTTTGTTTGTCTTGAATTATTTACCTGCGCGTATAGAGTTTACAGCTGCGAGTGCGGCAACGCCCGAATCTGCCAAAACAGCCAGCCAGAATGGTGCGATGCCGATAAGGGTGAGGATGAGAATAATGAGCTTCAGGGCTATTGCGAATACCAGTCCCTGAACTATAATGGAGCGTCCGTGTTTTGCGGCGGTAATGGATTCGGCAATTACGCTGAGGTTGTCGACAGTGAGAACAGCGTCGCTCTCGTCAAGATCTTTGCCGACAGCGATACCTACGTCTGCAAGCTTTAGCAGAGCGGGGGAGGAGCCAACGTAGCAAAGGGACTGTTCGGGGAATGTCTCGGCGAGCATTTTCTCAAGATGCGATGCTTTCTCGGCTTCGCTGCATTCGGAGAAATACTCGGTAAATCCAAGCGCATTGGCAACGCGGGTGGTGGACTTAGCCGTTTCAGAGGACAGGAGTATAGTCCTGTCGACGCCGATTTCGCGTAGTGCCTCAATGGCATTCTTGGCGCTCTCATTTGTGAGTCTGTTTATCAATATACAGCCTGCATAGCTGCCGTTGATGGCAATGTGAACTGCATTGGGCTCGGTGGAAAGCATGGATGCGGCGGGGCCAAGTTCCAGCTTCTCCATCATGGCGAGATTGCCCGCGCTGACAACCAGACCCTTTACGTGGGCGAGTATGCCGAAACCCTTGAGCTGTTCGCTGCCGGTTATGTAGAGAGGATCAAGCTTTTCACCGTAAGCGGCGGTTATTGCGTCCGCGGCAGGATGGCCGGCGCTGGTGGCTGCGTAAGCTGCCAGCATAAGGAGATTGTTGGAGGAAAGGCCACGGGCGGGAAGCACTTCGCTGACAACATAGGTGTTGGCAGAAATAGAGTCGCTCTTGTCAAAAACAACAGTATTGGCAGCTGCCAGCATATCAATGGCGGCAGCAGAACCCAAAGAGAGACCGTTGCGGGACATTTTATAAATGGCAAATAGGCTGCAGAGAGGCATAGAGAAAGTCAAAGCGCAGGGGCAGCCGACCATAAGAATAATTGCAGCCCTGGACAGCCAGGGAGCGGTGTTCTCAACAAAAAGCATGGGGATGATTGCTACGAGAAGGGCGATAATAGTAACGGCGGGGATATAGATGTGCAGAGCCTTGTCTGCAAAGCTGTCCATGCGAGACTTCTTTTCCGTATCGGGATGGCAGCCGATAGATTTTGCCATTTCAGTGGCGTGAATACGGAACTTGGAACAGAGGAATTCGCTTATGCGGAAGAGCATGGCGGCAAGTACGGCTTCGGGATAGCGGCCTGCGGCAAGTGTTATGATAAGGGCGATGAGCATTATAAAATGCTCTGTGAAAAACTTTAGCCTGAGAATGTTTTTCAAAACGGTAACAACAAGCTCGGCGGCCGCAATAAAGACTGCCGCTATGCAGAGGATTGCCATAACGTTTTCGGATACATTGGCAGCTGCGCAGATCACGGCAATAACGGCCGCAATGGCAAGGCGAGCAAAGAGAGTGAAGTCTTTATTTGTAAGCAGGGAGTCGGGAATGTTCATTGAGCGTACCTCCTGTTCGGGAATAGTTAATCATTTACTCAATAATATCATAAGCGTCTCGGGATGTAAATAAATCTCGAGACGCTTTTTGTAAAATGTTGACTTAATAACCGAGTCTGAAGACGGTGTTGTCAGAGGTGAAATTGCTTGCGGAATAGTTTATGAGTACGGTGTCTATCTCGTTGGTTTCGATAAATTCCACAATGCTCATCTTGTAATAGCGCAGGTCAAGAACGGTGATGTGGGAGAAATCGTCGAAAAGGAAGGGGAGCTCACTGTCGGAATAGGAATCGCGGAGCACCAGCAGACGAGGCTTGCCTTCCGCACCGGTGTCAATTTCCAGCATGGGTGTATTGCCGCCGAAGAACATAGAGTACTTGTCCTTTACCTCCAGCTTGCTCTTATCGTAGACCATACCTTCAACGGGCTTGCCATTGGGATAATTGGTTACCTTTACATTTTCTGCGGGAACGAAAATCTCAATGCTGTCGGGCTCAACCCAGCGAACACCGGAAGAAGAATATACCGTGCCGTAAAATTCTTCACTTACGGTTTCGGGAGAGAAAGAGTCAATAGCCTTTGCTTCGAAACCCATTGCTTCCGCAAGAGCGGTGTATCCGTAATATGCGCCAAGGCTGGTCCAGTGGTGGTCGGTGCGGTAGTAGATATATTCCTCGGAATGAGCGCTGAGAGCGGAATAGTTATCCACGGTTTTAACATTTGCGCGAGAATAGATGTCATCAATGAGTGCCTTTTGATCGTAATTTACCGCATTCTCAGGCAGCTTATCTGCCCAAATGCTTACCGCGCCGGGGATAATGGAAAGGTATACGTCGGCGTCGGTGCTTGAGGCAAGCTTATTAACTGCGTTTATATTGCTTGCCAGCAGGCTCTCGTCGGGTTTGTCAAAGCGCGAGATAAGCGCGCCGTCCTCGCAGAAGAAAACTCCGTTATTTTCGGTTTTGCCGAGAAGTCGCTCGAAGCGGGATTTCATGCTTATCCAACTGTCGCGGAAGACGAACTGGTCGGTAACATAGCCTTCGAAATCTTCAATGAACTCGCCCGAGAAAAGATCCTCGAAGGAAAACTTGGGACGCTGATCGAGATATCTGTTCTCCTGCTCGGAAAATTCCTTGGAAGGAGTTACGAGGCACAGAACGGCAAGAATTGCGATAAAGGCGCAGAATATAACGATCTGAATAATATTTGCGTTTCTTTTCATTTCTGCACCTCCTTAGAATCTGAAGTAGAGGAAGGGATTGTAGGTGCTGTCCACCAGATAGGCGGTGGCGATCACCAATACGAATACGATGAGAATGGGCACAAGTACCGCGCGGAGCTTTTGGGGGAGACGGCTGAAGAGATTTTTGCCGAGGGGGATGCTTGCGATAACGAGGATTATAAGCATGGGGCTGTAGCTGCGCAGATAGTAAAGGAACTGCTCGGAAATAAATCCTGCGCCGCCCGCGCCGAACATTGCTCCAATGTAGCTGCCAAGAAGGGAAACGTCGTCAATGGCGAAAAGCGTCCAGCCTATTACAACCAGAAACATAGTGTAAATGTGGGATACGGCAGAGGGGGCTTTTTTGAGCCATTTCAGCAGAAATGCCTTTTCGATGGCCAGCAGCAGGGCATAGTAGAGACCCCAAAAAAGGAAGTTCCAGCTTGCGCCGTGCCATATACCGGTAAGCGCCCATACGATGAGAATGTTTATAAACTGACGGGACAGACCTTTGCGGTTACCTCCGAGGGGGATATAAACATAATCGCGGAACCAAGTTCCGAGGGAAATGTGCCAGCGGCGCCAGAATTCGGTAATGCTCTTGGAAATATAGGGATAGTTGAAGTTTTCGAGGAACTCGAAGCCGAGCATTTTGCCGAGACCTATTGCCATATCGGAATAGCCTGCAAAGTCGAAGTATATCTGGAAGGAGAAAGCGATTATACCCAGCCATGCGCCGAGTACGGAGAGTTCGGAGGTGGGAGTAGCATAGAAAGCATCCCACAGCATACCGATGTTGTTTGCCAGCAGTACCTTTTTGCCGAGACCGATGATGAAGCGGCGTACACCGTCAGCGAACTTGTCCACAGTCATATCGCGCTGCTCAAGCTGATCGTCAACGTCCTTGTAGCGGACAATGGGGCCTGCGATAAGCTGGGGGAAAAGTGCGACGTAGGTGCCGAAGTTGATGAAGCTGCGCTGGGAGTCGGTGTCCCCGCGGTATACATCGATGGGATAAGACATGGTCTGGAAGGTATAGAAAGATATACCGATGGGAAGGCTTATGCCAAGAGGCTTGATAAAATCAAGGCCGGGGATAAGGGCAAGGTTTTCGGCAATGAAGTCGAAATACTTGAAGAACATGAGCAGAGCGAGGTTTATCGCCGTGTTCACTATAAGGGCCGTTTTCGCCTTCCGTGGGTTAGCATCGCGGTTTTTGCCGACGATGATACCGCTGATGTAGTTGATGAGTATGGAGAACATCATCAGCAGGATGTAAACGGGCTCGCCCCAGCCGTAGAATACAAGATTGACTACGAACAGCCAAAGGTTGCGCCATTTTACGGGCACAAGGTAATACACTACCAGTACTACCGGCAGGTATATGAACATAAATACAAGACTTGAAAATACCATTGTGTATATCCAACCTTTTGAAATATTTTGTGTCTAACCTTATAAGTATATCATATTTTACCCAGCTGTCCATAAATATTTCGGTTAAGGCTCGGTAAAACAGACCTTTCTTAGACGCAGTAAAGAGTATTTTGTTCCCGTCATACTTGTCCTTGAATGAAAATATAATTCAGTATACCCGGGAGGTGCAGAATGGACTACAAATATTATCGTAACATAAATGGCAGAGGCCGCTCAAAAGCAAGAAGCGGAAAAAGCAGATTGAGAATATTGAGCTGTATTGTTATCTTTGCGCTGGCTGTTTGCGCAAGGGCGATTGCGCACGAATTTTCGCAGGGAATCAGCGAAAACGTAATGCGGATTATTGACAGTGACGTAGACTACCGCGCCGCATTCAGCGCTGTAGGCAGCTTTGTTTCCGGAGAGAGTACCGTTGGAGAAGTAGTGGCGGTAATAAAGGGGGAGGGGGAAGAGGCGACGCCCGCTGCGGCAATGCTGCCGCAAATGAGCGGCGCGGCGCAGCATAATCTGCAGGAAATGTATCTGCAGCGCCTTGAAGCGGAGATGGCGGCAGAGCCTGCCATGGCCGAAGAGAGCGGAACTTTGTATAAAGAATCTCCGCAGCCGCTGCCGGATAATGTTTGCGCTGAGTTTGTGGAATTGCCCTTTGAATACGGTTGTCCCGTTGAGGGTGCTCAGACTTCGGCCTTTGGCTACAGAGAGCATCCCATAGACGGTGTGAATAAATTTCACTACGGAACGGATTTCATGGCAGACGAAGGCGAGAATATTTTTGCCTTTGCCGACGGACACGTTGCCGCCTCGGGCACGAGTCAAACGGCAGGGAACTATATTATAATCAGCCACGGAAACGGCTGGACTACTCAGTATTTCCATTGCAGCGAAGTCTATGCCACGGGCGGCAGCCCCGTGAAGAGGGGCGATGTAATTGCAGCGGCAGGGCATACGGGGGCGGCAACGGGACCCCACCTGCATTTTGAACTTATATGCAACGGAGTTTACCATGACCCGGGACTCTATCTTGATGAGCAGGGGTGAGGGGATGGGAGTTGATATAAGTCCGGCCTTTGCGCTTGCTGCGGCGCTGATCTATCTGCTTGACGGGCAGGGAATATTTGCCCTTGCGGTGATAAGCGCGGCGGTGCACGAACTGGGGCATTACACCGCCCTCTGCGCATTTGGCGCAAGGCCATATCTTCTGCGGCTGGAGCTGACGGGCGCTGCCATGTACTTCGATGAAAGCCGCCTGAGCTACGGGCGGGAAATTATAGCGGCTCTGGCTGGCCCTGCTGCAGGCCTTGTCCTTACACTTGGCGCGGCAATAATGAAGGCCCACGCCCTTGCGGGCGTGAGCCTTGTGCTTTCTTTGTTCAATCTTCTGCCCATAGGCGGGCTGGACGGAGGACGTATTTTAGCCGCCATGCTGAGTATGATCATGTCACCCGAGAGGGCCCGCAGCATCTGTGTGTGGTTGACTGTGATATGCGCTGCCGTAATGCTTGGCGGAGGAATGTGCCTTATGCTGTACTACCATAGCGGAGCGGCGCTCATAATAGCAGGCGCGGCACTGCTCATCAAGACGAGAATGTGAAGCGCAGTAGTCGGTACATAGCTGCAGGTCAATTACTCGGCAACCTCGATATATGCCTTGCCATCCTTGATGGTCAACACAAATTCGACCTGCGATAATGCAGAATTGCTGTTTTTATCATAAACGGTAAGGCGGCATTGTGTGTTCATATAGACATTGCTGCCCAGCCGTAGCAGCTTTATAAGTTGATTGTATTGCTTCGGTTCTATGGAATACTGCGTATATGGCCTATATACGTCGATAGAATGCCAGCCGTCTTTCAGCTTCACCGAAAACTCAACGCTTGTATTTTTGGAATAATCACGATAAGTGCTGATCTCGGAAGTCAGCTCGGCTTTGAAAGGGATGGTAAGAGAGAACTCATTGATAGAACTGTGAGTGGGGTGGTACAAAACGTTATCTTGCTCAATCTTTTTGGCTGAGTTGTCGATTTGAAGTTTGCCAACAGCGGCGGCCTCCAACTCTGCCGAAGGAATAAAGAATTGTTCCAGCTTGACCTGTAGGGGAGTATAGTTCAATCTGTCGTGGAGCCACACAGTACCCTGATTGTCCATGAAAATTGTTTTGTAGTCTGTTATTTGCATGGCGTATTCATGAGGAAGAAGTTTGACAGCAGGCTTTGTGCCAAAGAGAATCGTAAATCTGCACAGTGAATGTTTTAGCCTGTTGGCAACTACTGTACCGCTATCGTATACTTCGATGGTTTCATATATGTAGCCATTTTCGCAGATGAATTGCCCGTCCTCCAAGGTAAGAGCGTATTCTGCAAGTGAATTGCCGGGGAAGAACATGTACAGCACTACGGAAAGAATGAGGCCGAAAAGAGCTACCATAAACACGGGCAGATGAAAAAATCTGATTTTCTTCATGCGGCATCCTCCTTTTACTGATACAAACCGATGTCTTAATACGAGGTTCTCTGCACCTCTGATACGACTCTGTCAAAGTAGCAGAACTCGATGGTATAGTTTCCCGGGATTGAAGCTCTGTGAAGCTGTTCCGAGGTTGGTAAGAAGAATTGCCAGAGAAGGGGCTCATTATTCCAGCGAACTAAATCAGCGGATTCGGAGAGATAGTATCTGCCGTCTTTGAGTTCTACGGAGAGATATGCACTGAAGTTGTCCAAGGCGTAGCGGGTGCTTTCCAGGTATACATAGTAACGGTGGTAGCTTTTCAGGCGATTTGCTATTATAGCAGTGTCGTTGCCTTCCGGCGTTATTAGTATCTCCTCATAGGAAACGTCAAGCTGAGGGGATGGTATGATGTAGAACGGAATTACCAAAGTCTTATCGGGAGAAATTACGTCATCTGTGGCAAGCCATACGCTGCCGTCATTGCGAAGGAAGATAAGCCGTTCTGTCTCGGTGGCCATTGCGTACTCATAAGGTAGAAGTTCGGATGCATTGGATGCATTTCTTATATCAGTGAAAAGCCGATGCTCCACTTCGCTAATGCGCATTAAATTCACATCACCGTTACTTGAGTCTATTCTCATTCGCCATATGCTACCGTCTTCACAGATAAATTGGCCGTCTTCAAGAGCGAGAGCATATTCCGGCAGTAATGTGTAGTCAAGTGTTGGCTTTGGAGTGGTAATGTGCAGTACTGCGGCGAAAATGCCGCAGAGAAGTATGATAACAAACAATGGCAGATGAAAAATCCTGATTTTTTTCATGCGGCATCCTCCTTGCGGTCAATAGTCGACGATTGTACGCATTGTGTCACCTAAGAGAGTTCGCTTGCCTGCACATCTACATTGAAAACATTGTACAGTTCATTGTCTTCATAAATTTCTACACGATAAGTGCCGGGAATAGCGGAAGTGGAACCGGGAACATACGGCAAATTGATTTGACCCTCGTGTATGTCACGGTCGGCATCATAATCGTAGTGACCCTCGCGGTTGAGAAGGTACCAATTTCCGTCAGTGAGCTTTACGGATGCCAATATCGTAGGCTTCTGTAACTTTATGTTTTCGGTAAAGCTAAACGAAACAGTATAACCCGAAGAATTACGTGTTGCGTTGAAATCCACTTTGCGGCCCTCCAACGTCTCAAGTTCCTCACTGCTGCAGCGGAGGAAAAACGGTTCGAGTCTTACGTAGTTGACATCGCCCGATTTTACGGTGTCACTCTTGCGCCAAATGCTGCCGTCGCCGCGGACATACAGGGATCCGGAGTATATCGTGGCGGCATATTCGTAAGGAGTCAGCTCGTAAGCGTAGTCGTAATTGAATTCTTCAATAAATGTTACGCTGTCATCGGTGCGGATGCGGTTTACATAGATGTAGTCGATGAAATCGGAATCGCTGCGCTGGTATGTATGGGAAAGTTTGTATATGTTTGACTTTTCGTTTACAAACAAATCCTCACTGCCTAAAGAAAGGGCGTAATCGCTGATGCTTACAGTGTCACGCATATTGCTGCGAACGACGATTATGGCCACGGCTGCGATTATCGCTATAACCGCGATAGTCATAGCGTATGTAAATATCTGTTTGCGTTTGGTCATAACCGCACCTCTCAGGATGCCGGCAAAGTCTCGAGGAGTGCCGGCAGTGTGAAGTCTTCAATGGAGCTTTCAAAATTTGTCAGTTTGCGATCGATCTCATTCTTTGGTGCGAGGTCAAATTCTATGGCTGCGATAAGCTCTGCGTTTTCTCCAATAGGGTATGTGGTGTAAACAGCGTTTTCTCCCGATTGTCTGTAATCGTAATAGGTATTTGAGAAAACGGCTATGCAGTAATGACCAATTACAGTGGAGTGAATATATTGGTTCCTTGGTAATGCGATATAATACTTGGCGGTAGCGCCCGGTTGTAGGTTAGGCTCATGGTCTATTTCCATGCAATCTCCGCGGTGAGTGTATTCTCCGTGAACGGTGATGTTGTGCTCGAATCCTTTGGTATACGGGTACCATTTGCCGTCCTCAAGTTGAACAAAAAGATAGGCGTATGGAGTGGATATCTCCATGTCGCTGTTGTTGGTCATGCTAAGCTGCACGGTATAGCTGCTTGCAGCGGAGAGTGAAGCGGAAAGCTGCGGCGGGGAAGTTGGGTCAAGCTCATAGTCTATAGCCTCAAGTGCGATTACCGTATTGGGGAGCTTGGTGGAACTTCCGCCAACAGCCACCCACACACTGCCGTCCCGGCGGATATAAGCAGTGTCGTAGGTCGCCAGGGCGAATTCGTGCAGTGACATTTGCTCCAAATTTTCATTGTCGGTGTAGTTTTTGACTTTTTTGAAACTTTCTCCGGTGGGGCTGATTTTGATATAGCCGTTATACAGCTCCTCGCTGAAATGCCAAATACTGTGGTCGTCTCTGAGAAAATAATCGTTGCTTTCCATGGTCTGCGCGTAATAGGACAGTGTATGTGGCTCTGATCTGCGTAGAAGCACTATCGTGAGAACAATGGCGATAATAACAAGTGCCGAAATCCAATATGGAGCGTAGTATCTGATTTTATTCATACTGTTTACCTCCTGTTTTTATCAGCCTGCTACAAAATCTTTTTCACTGCTCCTGAAGTCTGTCAGCTTGTAATCGTAATGCTTTGAGTGTCCCTGCTGCACCCGTATCAGTTCAAAATCTACGGTTGCAATGGGTACGGCATTGGGTGGTATGTGATTGCCTTCACGATTTCGAGAATATGTGTCTTGGTATATTATAAGACGATAGCTGCCGGTATAATAGTGCGAAAGAGTATGAGGCAGCTTTACTTCAAAAACTGCACGTTCCATTAAATCTACGGGAAGACAGTAGTCATAATCATCGAATATGCGATAATAATTTCCGTCTGCCAGCTTTGCGTAAAGATAGCATTGGGGAGAGCGGATGGGTGAGTTTTCGTTGTTAAGCAGGGCGACGCTAAAGCTTGCGTATCCCGCCTCTTCGACACTCAGGAGAATATCTCTTTTTTGGAGAGTGATGTCATTGTCGAACGGAAAATAAGGTTCAAGGATAGTATAGACGCGGTTGGAAATGTCGCTTACACGCCATGCGCTGCCATCCTGTCTGATATAGCCGGTGAACTCTCCGGGTAGCAGCTCATTAAGATCAGTGGACAGAGGAAGGGTAACATGGCGCGGGACAGTGTCCTCAGAAGCTTTGATAAGAACGTATCCGTTTTCGTATGTTTTCTCTTCTCGCAGAATATATCTGCCATTTACGAAATAGCTGTTGTCCTCAAGGGTAAGGGCGTAGTTATATAAGGTGATTTCCTTGGTGCGCTTATAAGCGCTTACTGCAATGATCACGGATATAACAAGCAGCAGTGATACCCAATAGGGGGCATAGTATTTTATCTTTTTCATAACCGCACCTCCTTGCTTATATCACTTCACACATATTTTACCATGTGAGTTTTGACAATGTCAACAAAAAGTAACAAAAAAGCACTAAAACAAAAAGCTAAACTTGTTCGGTTTGCACAAAAGCGCTTTGGGCGCAGTGAATGTAAAACCATGCTTGCAATAGCGGTGAAAAAAGTATAAAATATAATGTACGCGTTTTGCGCGTGCAGCTAAAATCACAAATGATTGGAGATACCGCATGGAGCAGCGAATTGAACGGATACTGCCCAAGGTGCAGAAGCCTGCCCGTTATACCGGCGGCGAATATGGTGAAATAATGAAGAACAAGGACGAGGTGGATGTCCGCTTTGCCCTCTGTTTCCCCGATACTTATGAGATTGGTATGTCCAATCTCGGCCTGCGCATACTCTACGGCGTTCTCAATAAGATGGACGGCGTATGGTGCGAGCGCGTTTTCGAGCCTTGGCGCGATATGGCCGAGGAAATGCGTAAGGAGGGTATACCCCTTTATGCCCTTGAAAGCGGCGACCCCGTAAAGGATTTCGATATAATTGGCTTCTCCGTGGGCTATGAGATGTCCTATCTTGGCATTCTTGATATGCTGGATCTTGCGGGAATACCTCTGCGCTCTGCAGATAGAAAGGAACTTACTCCTATCGTATTTGCAGGCGGTACCTGCATGTATAACCCCGAGCCTATTGCCGACTTTATCGACCTTGCCGTTATCGGTGAGGGCGAGGAGGCCGACGCTGAGATAACCGAGCTTTACCGCAAGGCAAAGCAGGAAGGCTGGAGCAAGGCTCAGTTCCTTAACGAGGCTGCAAAGATACAGGGTATCTACGTTCCCAGCCTTTATGATATTGAGTATAACGAAGACGGTACCATCAAGAGCATTAACCCCAAGGGTGACGCTCCTGCCGTTGTTACCAAGCGCATTATTGAAAATCTGGACGAGTCCTATTTCCCCACGGATACCATCGTTCCCAGCACCGAGATAGTCCATGACCGTACCGTGCTGGAACTGTTCCGCGGCTGCGTACGCGGTTGCCGCTTCTGCCAGGCGGGTTATGTTTACCGCCCTATTCGCCGCAAGAAGTGCGAGACCCTTGTAAAGCAGGGAATAGAGGCGCTGAAAAACTCCGGTTACGAAGAAATAAGCCTTTCTTCTCTCAGCACCAGCGACTATAAGGAACTTACCGGTCTCTGCGACGGTTTGCTGGAATGGTGCGAACCCCGCAAGGTAAGCCTGTCCCTGCCTTCTCTGAGAGCCGATAACTTCTCCATGGATCTTATGAAGAAGGTGCAGAAAGTTCGCAAGAGCGGCCTTACCTTCGCTCCCGAAGCAGGATCCCAGCGTATGCGTGACGTTATCAATAAGAACGTTACCGAGGAAGATATACTTAATTCCTGCCGCACTGCCTTTGAGGGCGGCTGGAGCAGCGTAAAGCTGTATTTCATGATGGGTCTGCCCACCGAAACCGACGAGGACATTATCGCCATTGCCGACCTTGCATTCAAGGTTCTCAATACATGGAAGAAGTACGCCACCAATAAGGCTCGCGGCGTGAAAATTACCGTCAGCACCTCCTGCTTCGTGCCCAAGCCCATGTCCCCCTTCCAGTGGGAGGCTCAGGACAGCATGGAAGAGTTCCTGCGTAAGCAGCAGCTGCTGAAGGACAACATGCGTTCCAAGGCTATCAGCTACAGCTGGCATGATTCTACCGTCAGCTTTATCGAGGCTGTGCTGGCTCTTGGCGACCGCCGCCTCGCTCCCGTGCTTGAGAGTGTATTCAAGCGCACGGGCGGCCTTGCCGCGTGGGAAGAATTCTTCTCCGAGGAGGCATGGAACGAGTCCTTTGCCGAGAACGGCGTTGATCCTCATTTCTACGCTAACCGCGAAAAGGGCAAGGATGAGATACTGCCTTGGAGCATGATAAGTGCAGGTGTAAAGACTGAGCATCTTTGGGAAGAGCGTGAAAGATCCCGCCGCGCCGAGATAACTCCCGATTGCCGCAACCAGTGCGCAAACTGCGGTGCACGCAAACTGAGCAAGGAGGGACGCTGCGATGAGTAAGTGCAGAATAAGATTTGAGAAAACGGGTCGCGCAAAGTATATTTCCCACCTTGACCTTATGCGTACTTTCCAGCACGCATTCATCCGCTCGGGTATCAAGATAAAGCACACCGAGGGTTTTAATCCCCATCCTTATATATCTATGGCACTGCCTCTGCAGCTCGGCTGCGAAAGTGTCTGCGAGGTGCTGGATATCCAGATCGAGGACAATATGAGCCCGAAGTCTGTGCCTGCAAAGCTCAATCCCTGGTTGCCCGAAGGTATCCGCGCCATATCCGCCGCGCTGCCCATCAATAAGGTCGGCTTGCTCAAGTACGTCCGCTGCAGCGTGACCATCGTATATGACGATGCCAAGGCAGAAGAGCGAAAGGCTGCGGTTGAAGAACTGTTTGCCCGCGAAAGTCTTGTTATAATGAAGAAGACCAAGAGAGGATTTGGAGAACTTGACCTCGCTCCCAATGTATCCGAGGTGAGCGTGGAGACTGTTTCCGATACCGAGCTTAAAATCACCGCTCTGGTATCTGCCGTTGAGCCCACCGTTAATCCCTCCAATCTGCTTGATGCCATTACCCAGAACGCACCCGAAATTGCCCCGGATTTCGCAAAATATATGCGTCTTGAGGTTTATGACAGCAGCATGAAGCCGTTTATGTAACAGCTAAAAAATATTGAAAAATTTTCTGAAAAACCTCGAAAAAACACTTGAATTTTCAGGAAAGCTATGTTACAATACCACAGCATGCGATATTGTGTGCGCTAGTTGGACGGTCCTATGCCGCTATACGGTAAGAACGTCTGCCCTGAAGGGAGGAAGAATAAAATGGATCTGATTAAGGCACTTTCTGAGCAGTATGTTAAGGCCGAGGCTCCCAAGGTAGAGATCGGTGATACTGTTAGAGTTAACATCAAGGTTAAGGAAGGTAACCGCGAAAGAATTCAGGCTTTCGACGGCACCGTAATTGCCAAGAAGCACGGTGGTATCAACGAGACCATCACCGTACGTCGTGTTTCCTACAACGTTGGTTGTGAAAAGGTTTTCCCTGTTCACTCCCCCAACATTGAGTCCATCACCGTTATCAGACACGGTAAGGTTAGACGCGCTAAGCTGTACTACCTGCGTGACAGAGTCGGTAAGGCTGCTAAGATTAAGGAAAGAATCTAAGGAAAAAGGGGCATTTTATGCCCCTTTTTTTGTTAATATGGCTATTTATGCAATTAGTTTGCAAAAGGGGAGATAAGGAATGGCTGAAAATATGGAGCCCATGCAGGAAAATCCCAAGGAAAAACTGTCGCTGAGGCTCGAAATATATGACTGGATGCAGTGTATTGTTGCCGCACTTGTGGCCTGCGTTCTGATATTTACCTTTGTCGGCCGCATAATCGGCGTAGACGGCGGTTCCATGCTGCCCACCCTTGAGGACGGAGATAAGATAATTATCACCAATCTCTATACTAAGCTGGAATACGGCGACATAGTCGTTCTTACAAAGAGAGAATTCAGCCGCGAGCCCATCGTAAAGCGTGTTATAGCTACCGAGGGGCAGACCGTGGATATAAATTTCCAGGCAGGCGAAGTATGGGTTGACGGCAAATTGCTGGACGAACCCTATATCAATGCCGCCACTACCCGCCAGTTGGATGTGAGCTTTCCCGTTACCATACCCGAAGGCTGCATATTCGTAATGGGCGATAACAGAAATAAGAGTACAGACAGCCGCGCTTCTACCATCGGTTTCGTTGATACCCGCTGCGTACTGGGCAAGGCTGTGAATATAATTTGGCCTGCATCCCGATTTTGGGATATGAAGAAGTAAGGGAGGACCGAAAATGGACGAAAACAGAATTAATATTCAATGGTTCCCCGGTCATATGACTAAGGCCAAGCGAATGATGGTTGACAGCGTAAAGCTGGTTGACGCTATTTGCGAGATAATCGACGCGCGTATCCCCATTTCCAGCCGCAACCCCGAATTGGGAGATATTGCGGGCGGAAGACCCCGCGTAGTCATTCTCAACCGCACTGATCTTGCCGATCCCGAGATGACCCGCCGTTGGGCAAAGTATTTCCGTGATAGCGGAATATACGTCATCGAGACCGACAGCAAGAGCGGTAAGGGCGTTAATAAATTTTCCGACAGCCTGCGTATAGTTCTCAAAGAGAAGCTTGAACAGTATGCCGCAAAGGGTCAGGCAAGCCGCCCCCTGCGCGTAATGGTTGCGGGAATTCCCAACGTAGGTAAATCCACATTTATAAATAAGGTTGCAGGCCGTAAGGCTGCCATTGCTGCCAATAAGCCGGGTGTTACCCGCGGCAAGCAGTGGATAAGTATCGGCAAAGGACTGGAACTCATGGATACCCCCGGTCTGCTGTGGCCTAAGTTCGACAGCCAGGTAGTAGGCGAAAACCTTGCATTCACAGGTGCTGTCAAGGACGATGTTATTGATACCGAAGCACTGGCGGCAAATCTTATGCTCAGACTTCGCGACAGATATCCGAAGCTGCTTGAAGCACGCTATAAGTTTACTCCCGACCCCGAAGCAAAGGGCTGGGAACTCCTTGAGCAGGCTGCCCGCAAGCGCGGCTTCCTTATTTCCGGCGGTGAGGTAGATACCGAGCGCATGGCTGCTATACTCCTTGAGGAATTCCGCAGCGGAACGATCGGAAGAATCACTCTGGAAACTCCGGAGGACATGGAATGAAGGATATAGATTCCGAGCTTTACGGGAAGTATGCCAATATCTGCGGTGTTGACGAGGCGGGACGCGGCCCCTTGGCCGGTCCTGTGTACGCCGCTGCGGTTATTTTGCCGAAAGGATTTGAACTCCCGGGATTGGATGATTCCAAAAAGCTTACCGAAAAGAAGAGGGAAGCCCTTTTCGACCTTATCCGTGAGGGGGCGATAGCTTATTCCATCGCTACCGCAACGGAAAAGGAAATCGATGAGCTGAATATTCTCAACGCCACATACCTTGCAATGAACCGAGCAATAGAAGGTCTTACCGTAAAGGCGGATTTTGCCCTTATTGACGGCAACCGCTCAAAGGGGATCCTGCTGCCCAATGAAACTGTGGTCGGCGGCGACGGAATATATTCCTGTATCGCGGCAGCCAGCATACTTGCCAAGGTAAGCCGAGATCGCTTCATGATGGTACTGGCGGAGAAATATCCCGAATACGCATTTGAAAAACACAAGGGCTACGGTACCAAACTGCATTATGAGCGTCTGCGAGAGCACGGCCCCAGTGAGGTGCACCGTCTTAGCTTCCTGAAGAAAATGCACTGATATGAATACTAAAATCAGCGGTGCCATGGGCGAAGCCTATGTAGCCGAATATTTCAGAAAAAAGAGATATAAATTGCTGGCCATGAATTACCGCTGCCACATGGGTGAAATAGACCTTATA
>JAFYLI010000015.1 GCA_017537165.1 Oscillospiraceae bacterium
ACGTTCATATCGCCGCTTTGAGTGTAATCGTCGGCATATTTGCCCACTATTGCCGCCACGGCGCACATATCGTATTTTTCCAGCAGGGGCAGGGCGTATTCGGCAAAGCTGCGCTGTCCGTCGTCAAAGGTTATCATAATGGGCTTTTCGGGCAATGACCCTCTGCCGTCTACATAGGCGATAAGTTCCGCCAGGCTTATGCTTGTGTAACCGAGGCGGGAAAGATATTTAAGGTCATTTTCGAATGTTTCGGGCGATACAACGTAATCTCCCAGGCGTGATGGGTCTGTTGAAATATGGTGGTACATCAGTATGGGCAACTGTACGCTTTGCTGGGCGCGGGCAGAGGGAAGGCACAGCATAAGCAGCAGAACGCAGCTGCAGACAGCCGCAGTTTTTCTTATCATGATACATCACCTCGCAGTCATACTCTTTGCTTATTATGCGGACGAAATGGCGTATAATTCAGCTTTTTTATTGAAAAAAATGTAATGCTATTATATAATATCTAATTAAGAATACGATTGGAGGCCCGTTATGCCGCGTATAAGTGTAATAGTTCCTGCGTATAATGCTCAGGACTGTCTGGGAAAGTGTATAGAGTCCATATTGGCGCAGAGCTTTACCGATTTTGAGCTGATCGTTATTGACGACGGCTCGAAGGATAATACCGCAGCTATCTGCGACAGTTGGGCGGCAAAGGACAGCCGCGTGCGGGTGCTCCATAAGGAAAACGGCGGTGTTAGCCGCGCGAGAAACTCGGGACTTGATATGGCCTGCGGCGAGCTTATTTCTTTTATCGACGCAGATGACCATATTCTCCCCAACGCTTACGAAACCATGATAAAGGCCATGGAAACTTACGGCGCGGATACCGCATTGTGTAACTTTATTGCCGAGGCGCCCGACGGTACACTTTCGGCATACGGCGTACATATCAATGGCGGACGCTATGAAGCGGCGCAGGCAGAGGATATGATAGTCCGCTCGCTCCTTTGCGACAGACTTAAGGCCACGTTCAACGGTTTCGTGTGGTGTTACCTTTTTGACAGAGCCGGCATCGAGGAGCATAAAATACGCTTCACCGGTGCTTACCTTGAGGACGAGCTGTTCCTTATAGAGTATTTCAGCCTTAACCATACGCTGGCTGTTACGGACGAGGAACTTTACCGCTACTGCCTCAATCCTGCCTCGGTAACCCGCAAGTACCTGAAAAATTATCCCGAAACCTTTGAAGTTTCCTTTGATATAAAAAAGGAACTTATAAAGAAATATAACATCTCGGTCAGCGATGATTGGGAGTATACTACCATGTGGGCGGGCCTGCTTATAGCCGTAGCAAATGAGTTTGCTCCCGGTAATCCTGCTGGAAAGTCGCAGAAGGTAAAAAATCTTCGCGCACTCTGCAAGGACAGTGTTTTTGCCCCTGCGGTAAAGGCTTATAAACCCGAAGGTATGGGCCGCAACAAAACAGTTGTTGCTACGCTCATAAGAATGAAGCAGTACGGCCTGCTGGCTGCGCTCTACAATTTCAAAAACAGAAACAGGAGCTGAAATAATGAATAAGCTCATTCGCCAAAGCGCGGTGTTTAATATCATCTGCTTCCTTTGGCTGAAAATAAAAGCTATTGCCGACAGATCTCTGTCGGGCGGCATTCTGCGCGCCATAATGAACTTTTTCGGGCGGCTTACAGATGCCAGCGGGATAAGACAGCTGTTCCTTTCTCGCAGCGCTACGGACGAAAAATGGCGCGAGAGCATGACATATCGCCTTATCGACGCGGTGGTTAACTTTATCCCTTGGCTTATAGGAAAAATCAGCGATAAATTTGAACCCTTGCTCGGCGGCAGCTTCATATTCCGCGGGCTGCGTAAACTGGGCGGCTTCGCACCCTATATGGTTTGCCTGTCCCTCGTGGTTATGATGAGCGTTCATCATAAATATTGGAACAATACCTATAGTCTGGTGTTGGCCGTGCTCTCTATCGGTTTCCTTTGGCTCAGCAGTATTAGGGGCAAGGGAGCGGGACGTATTGATATCGCTGCCATAGGCTTTTGGCCTATAGTTTTTGCGGTGGTCTGCGTCGCATCGGCAATGTGGTCGAGAAACGTAAATGACAGTTTCCGATTCCTTATCTTTTTCATTACCTGCATGATGCTGGCTGCGGCCTGCGTATCTTCTGTGAGCAGCGAAAAGCAGCTTTACGCACTGCTGCTCAGCTGCGCTCTCGGACTCATTATCTGCAGCGTGTACGGATTTTATCAAAAGTTCGTGTTGGGCATTCCCGCCAGCAGCTCCTTTACGGATCTTTCGCTGAACGCAACGATGCCCGGCAGAGTTTACTCTTTCTTCGATAATCCCAACACCTTTGCCAATGTACTTGTGTTCTTCGCGCCGCTTATGCTTACCTTGACCATATATGCACCCAAGATGTGGACAAAGGTAGTTTTTGCCTTGGCCTTTATCGTGGCAGCCGGAGCACTGCTGACTACCTTCTCCCGCGGCGCATGGCTGGCTTTTGCGGCAAGCGTGGCAATAATCGTGCTGCTGCTTCGCCCCCGTCTTATCCCGCTGTTTGTAGTGGCTGTCATAATAATGCTGCCCTTCCTGCCGGCAAGTATATTCAACCGAATTATAACCATATTCGTTGGCGGCGACTCATCCATAAACAGCCGCGCATATATCTATACGGCTATGTATGAGCTTATCAAGGATTATCCGCTCACAGGCGTTGGCCTCGGAGCGGGAGCAGTAAAGAAAATAGCCGACTACGGCGGATACTATCAGGCGCATTTCCCCTTCGTCCACGCCCACAGCATTTATCTTGAGATTTGTGCTGAGTCGGGAATAATGGCGATCACTTCCTTTGTATTCACTGTTTTCTTTGCCCTTAAAAAAGGCGTTACCACCGTCAAGAGCAAAGCCGCAAGTCCTCTGCTTAAAGGCGTGGGCGCAGGCTGCGTGGGCGGTATCGCAGGCGCGATGGTCTTTGGAATAACTGACTACGGCTGGTATTATCCCCGCGTAATGGTATTCTTCTGGATCCTTGCCGCTATCGTATATACGGCGGCAAAGCTTTGCAAGCAAAGAGCAAATCAAGAATGAATAAATTTATAAATTAAATAAATGGAGGAATATAAAATGCCTATTACCAACATGACAAACGCATATTCTCTGGAAGGCAAGAACGCTGTTGTTACCGGCGGCAGCAAGGGTATCGGTTTCGGTATCGCCACCGCTTTCGCTCAGCAGGGCGCAAATCTCGCCATTCTCGGCCGTGACGAAGCTACCGGCAACAAGGTAGCCGCAGAGCTGGCAGCAGAGTACGGCGTAAAGGCCGCTTTCTACAAGGCTGATATGTCCGATACCGCAGCTTGCAAGAGCGCAGTTGAGAGCATTATCGCAGACTTCGGCGAGATCAACATCCTCGTAAACAACGCAGGCGTCGGCACCAACGGTAACTTCCTTGATATGGACGACGAAATGACCAACTACTTCCACTGCGTAAACGTCGATATGAACGGCGTAGCACGTATGACCTTCTTCGTAGCCCGCCACATGAAGGAAACCGGCAAGGGCGGTAAGATCGTTAACATCAGCTCCAACGCAGGCGATATGGCAAGCCGCGCCATCGGCATGAGCGCATACTGCACCGCTAAGGCAGGCGTAAACCAGTTTACCCGTGCCGTAGGTCTTGAACTGGCTGCTCATGGCATCCAGATGAACGCTATTGCTCCCGGCTACACCTACTCTAACCTCTTCAACGGTATGCCCGAGGAGCAGATCGCAGGTATCGCCAAGGGTATGCCCACCGGCCGTCTCGGTACTCCCATCGAGATCGGTGCGCTGGCTGTTTACCTTGCAAGCCCCGCTGCTGATCAGGTGGTAGGTACCATCGTTACCATCGACGGTGGCCACTCTCTGGGTATTTTCTAATTCAAAGCTACATAAAATCAGCCTGCCGCGGTTCTTTGCCGCGGCAGGCTCTTGCATTTTGTGCGAGAAAGTTGTATCATTTTGTTAAAAAATAACAGTTGTAGGGAAGGAGCATCTATATGGAGATAATCAAGACCAAAAGCGGAAGTCTTATCGGCAAAGAATGTGACGGCTGCACCGCATGGCTTGGCATACCCTACGCCCAGGCACCGGTGGGAGAATTGCGCTGGAAAGCACCGCGTCGTCCTAAACCTTGGGACGGCATAATGAGCGCGACGGAATTTCCGCCCCGTGAGCATCAGCTTGCCCAACTGCCGGACAGCTTCTACGGCAAGGAGTTTTATTCCGACCCTGCATATCTGCCGCCTATGAGCGAGGATTGCCTGTATCTTAATATATGGGCGCCCGAGCATGAGGCGGGGGAGAAGCTGCCCGTTGCATTCTGGATACACGGCGGCGCATTTATGCACGGCTTTGGCTCGGAAATGGAGTTCGACGGCGAGGCGTTCTGCCGCAGAGGCGTTATCCTCGTTACGATTAATTACCGCGTGGGAGCCTTTGGCTTCCTTTGCCATCCTGCGCTGGCGGCAGAAGATCCCAACGGACGCTGCGGCAACTACGGCCTTATGGATCAGATCGCGGCACTGAAGTGGGTAAATGAAAATATCGAGGCCTTTGGCGGCGATAAAGACCGCATAGTCATTATGGGACAGTCGGCAGGTGCCATGAGCGTGCAGATGCTCTGCTCTTCGCCTCTGGCGAAAGGCTTGTTCCACGGCGCCATAATGCAGAGCGGTGGCGGCTACGGCAACGGATTTGGCACCATGCGCAGTCAGCAGACTGCCGAAAAGGTAGGAGAGGTATTTTCCGAACTTGCAGGTACCTGCACAGCCGAGGGCATGCGTAAACTGAGCCCCAGAGATATAATGAATACCACGATCGCGCTGATGCAGTCGGGCAAAGCCGCAGGACTGCCTTTCAGCCCCGTAGTGGACGGTTTCGTTATTAACAGCGGCTCCGATGTCTGTATGGATGCAGGCGAAGAGCATGATGTGGATTATATGCTGGGCAGCAATAGAAACGATATGGGTGTTACCGCAGAAATGCTGTGGGAGGGAAATCGTGGCCCGCTGTGGCGCGGCTGTATCGATTTTGCCGCCAAGCGCAGAGAACACGGAGGGAAAACCTACGTTTACTCGTTTGACCGCGAACTGCCCGGGGACGATTCGGGAGCCTTCCATTCGGCTGAGCTTTGGTATGTTTTCGGCACTCTCGGCCGCTGCTGGCGAATGATGAGCCCGGGTGATTACAGACTTTCCTCCGTTATGACCGATTACTGGTGCAGCTTCATCAAAAACGGCGATCCAAATACAGCCGGATTGCCCCGCTGGGAACCCTGCCGTGGCGAAGACGATGTAATGATATTCGATATATGATGAAAAAGGCACGCTTCAGGTGAAGCGTGCCTTTTGTGCTGTTTACTTTTCGGAAGGGTCATACTCGGCGCAGATGCCGTGTCCGCCGAAGATGCGCCATTTGCCTGCGCCAAGGCGGTTGAAAATAGCCTTGCGCTCATCGGCGCAGAGCTTTTTATCGGTGTCTACGGAAGTGGTGAGTATGGGGGCATAGTGATTATACTGCCTCTGCTCGGAGGTGAGACCCTTGATGTTGATATATATGTCGCCGGTGAAAGCGATGTGATGCTCATAGTCTATGAGGATAAGTTCACCGGGAAGATGTCCGCCGCGAGTTTCGTATACATCAAAAGTAAGGTCGCCCACGTTGAGAACGCCCGCCTGCTGCATAAGGCTGTGTTCGGGAATGGTCTCGGGCCAGGGCATAGTGACCTTGGACATATCCGGCGGAGCATACTCGGTGAGAATCTTGCATATTTCGATATAGGGTTTCTGTATGTGGATATGCTCGCGGAAACCGTCGCCGGTCTCGTGCTCAAGACGGAAACACTCCGCGCTTCTCGTGCTTGCCAGAATCTCGTCGAATACGAAGAGCAGACCGCAATGGTCGAGGTCTGCGTGGGTTATGAGAACGCGCTTTTTTATATCGTCGAAATTGGGGATGAGCTGGCGGAGGATAAGCATCATCTCGTCGCGGTAATAGGCGTATCCGCAGTCTATGAAGAAATATTCGTCGCCGCTGTGGATGATGGTGGTGTTGCTGCCGCAGGGCGGCTCGATTACGATTATTTCCGTCTGCTCAGTTATTTCGTGGTGGGTAATGCGGGGAGAGAAGGCGGTACCGCGGCAGTTGGCCAGCATTTCGGCGAACTTGCTTATGGTGTCGAAGGTGCGGTGCGGGTCAAGGCCGCGCTCGTCCAGATTATGCATGGCGAGGTTGGTGTATACCAGCAGCTCGTTTCGAGTGTCGGGGGAGATTCCGCTGGCCTTGATAAGACTATTTACGAAAGAACTGTAGAATATGCTGTTGTCGAAGCTGCGCTCAGAGCGGTTATAGTCGATTATGCGCACGGGGCAGAGCTGCTCAGCCTGATGCAGGAAGTCTTTGATGCGCTCTTCGTCGGTTATAAGTAGACCTATCTTGAAAAGCTGATTACCATCGTTGTCCGGTTGTGAACTCATATAGGATATGCTGAAGCTGAATTCAGCGATAAGCTCCAATATGGTATTCATACCGCCGGGTTCGTCACGCAGCTGAAACTCAACGAGAATTACGTTGGAGCCTTCGCTGCGATCCTGCAAATAGCCTATTTCAGCCATCTCTTTGTCTGCAGCGGCAAGTTGTTCGGCGGTACCTTCAACGTCGAGGAAGATAGTGTGGGAGTCTACCGCTTTGTTGTAGCTGACGCGTGTAACGTTTATACCGAGGTTTGCAAAGCATTTGCTGGCCTGCAAGAATGCACCGATATGGTCGGGAACGCTGGCAACATAGGTTTTTGTCATATGTGGTACCTCATTTCGTGAGGAAATTATTTACCTCATTGAGTATTCGGCGGGAACTTTCAAACTGGAATACGCTCATGGCTTCGTCATAGCTCATAAGTGATGCTTCGCAAAGCTCTTCGTCCTGACGGATTATATCCTGGCCACTGTATTCGGCGACGAAATATACAACGCGCTTTACAACGTCGGGCTTCTTGGGCAGACTGTGTTCGTCGAAAGTTTTGAAATTGGGCAGAAGCTGAACCTTAAGTCCGGTTTCTTCAAGTATCTCACGCAGGGCGGCCTCACTTTCGCTTTCCCCTGCTTCGATATGTCCCTTGGGGAAACCGTACCAACCCTCGTTGGAGCGGATTATAACGTATTTTATCTCACCGTCAACGCGGGTGAAAACCACCGCACCGCAGGATATTTCAAAGGACATGTGGCTTCTGCGGTCAATGTCGACCAGCAGTTCCATCAGGCTGTTGTTATCGGAAATAAGATCATATACCGCGTCCTCGGAAAGCACACCGCAAAGAAGATCTTTGGGAAGCTTACTTGCGTTGGAATCGTCAAAGTCGCGGAACCAATCCTTGCTGCCGTAATATTCGCTCAGGAGGTCGAAATCAGCCTGCAGAGCCTTGTATTTCTCGGCGGCAACTGTAAATTCGTTTATGGCAGAACGAAGTGCGTTGAGCCGATTTTCCATCAATGTAATGTTTTCTATCTGTGTCATATTTTTGTATTCCTCCTCTTTGATATGCAATTTAGAGAAATTCTATATTACCGTTAGAACACTTTATAGTATACCACGCTGAAGAAAAAAGGCAAAGGGTTAGATATAAAAATGCACGCCTCTTATGAAGCGTGCATTTTAGTACCTTATTTTTCCGAGGGAACGTATTCAGCGCAACCACCGTGGCCGCCGAATATTCTCCATTTGCCCGAACCGAGCCGCTGGAATACGGCCTTGCGCTGCTGAGCGCAGAGCTCGGGATCGGTGTCAACGGAAGTCATCAGTATGGGAGCATGCTGATTGTACTGCCGTTGTTCTGAGGTCATGCCCTTGATGTTAACGTATACGTCGCCGGTGAAGGCAATGTTGTGAGTATAATCAATGAGTACGGTCTCACCGGGGAGATGGCCGCCGCGAGTTTCGTATACTTCGAACTCCAGGTCGCCGAAATTGAAGAAGCCTGCTTGACGGAGAACGGAATGCTCGGGAGTGCTGTCGGGCCATGGAACAATGACCTTGGAAGGATCGCAGGGAGTGTACTCGGTGAGCAGCTTACACATTTCTATGTAAGGCTTGTGAGGGCCGCCCAACTCACGGTATCCGTTGCCGGTTTCGTATTCCATTTGCAGGCATACGGCACTCTTGTGGCTTGCGATCACCTCGTCGAAAATAGGCAGCAGACCGCAGTGGTCTACATCGGCGTGAGTAATAAGTATTCTTTTTCTTATGCCGTCAAATTCGGGGACGAGTTGACGCAGGAGATCGAGCATTTCCGTGCGGTAGTATGCATAACCACTGTCCACGAAAAGATATTCGTCATCGCTGTGAATAATGGCGGTGTTGCTGCCGCAGGGGGGCTCAATAAGGATAATTTCCGTCTGCGGAGTGATTTGGTGGCGGGTGATGCGGGGAGAAAATGCTTCACCGCGGCAGCCTGCCAGCATTTCAGCGAACTTGCTGATAGAGTCAAAGGTGCGGTAAGGGGAAAGACCCTGCTCATCCAGCATCTGCATGGCGAGGTTTGCACTTATCAGCAGGTCATTTTTCGCGGAGGCAGATATGCCGCTGGCCTTAATAAGGCTGCTGACAAAAGAATTGTAGAATATAGTGTTGTCGAAGTTGCGCTCCGAGCGGTTGTAGTCTATGATGCGGATGGGGCAGAGCTGCTCTGCGCTGCTGAGAAAAGCGGTCAAACTTTCGTCATCGGTTATGAGAAGACCTATTTTAAAATATTGATATTCCGTACCGTTGGAATTGGAACTCATGTAGGATATGTTGAAATTGAAATCGGCTATAAGGCGGAGCAGCTCCGTTATGCCGCCGGGTACGTCGCGGAGCTGAAACTCAACGAGAACTACATTGGAGTTATCCTCAAAATTCTGCAGATAGCCTATTTCAGCCATTTCCTTATCCGCTGCAGCAAGCTGCTCGGGAGTGCCTTCCACATCAAGGAAAATCGTGTGTGAGTCAACCGCTTTGTTGTAGCTGACGCGGGTCATATTTATGCCTAACTCAGCGAAGCACATGCTTGCCTGCAAAAATGCCCCTATGTGGTCGGGAACGCTGGCGACATATGTTTTTGTCATGTAGATCACCTTTGCTTAATTGGAAATTATTTGCTTCTTTGAGTATACTGCGGCATTTCTGTAAAATCAATTTACAATTTTGAATAAACTTTACCTATCGCAAATCATATTTTTTGATAAACGCAGGAACGTCGTTGAAATCCTTAAGGCGTGCTTTGAGCTCATCGAAACTCCAATCCCACCAACGGATGCGCAGCATGGCGGATATGGTATCTTCATCGTAGCGCCAGCCGATGTGCTTGGCGGGAACGCCGGCTACTATCTCATAGGGCGCAACATCGTGGGTAACAACCGCGCCTGCGGCTACCACGGCTCCGTCGCCGATGGTAACGCCGCCCATGATAATGGCGTTGTGGCCTATCCATACGTCATGACCCGTGGTAACGGTCAGCTTCTTGCGCCACTCTATGAGGGTAGTGTCATCTTCGCCCAGCCCGTAATGGGCAGCGCGATAAGTGAAGTGGTGGGAAGCGGCGCGTTCACGCATGGGGTGCTGTACGGGATTTATGCGCACGCCAGTGGCTATGGAATTGAATTTGCCGATGGTGCAGTTATAGATATCGTTGCTGCCGAAAAGGTAAGTGTAGGAACCTATGCTGCTGTCGGCGGCAATGCAGTTGTCGCCCAGCTCAACGTACTCTCCGAAGCTGCAGTCAGTAACAGTGCAGCTGGGATGTATCAGCGGCTTTTCTGCAGAAAGCGTTTTTGTGAAATCAAGCATGACCTGTCAGACCTCTCGGTTTTTCCATGCCTCGGCGCTTGCAAAGGGGCCGGGGATAACGTCAACGCCGCGATGGTCGCCGAAATAGTCGCGGTCGAAGGTGATGGGACTTCCGTCGGGATTTTCGTAGGGCTGCTCAGGCTCGAATGCCTTGCCGAGAACGCTGGTGTTTATCATTCTGCTTGTGAAATCGCCGAGGAAATCGTAAACGTTGGTGTCGAGATAATACTTGCCGTCCTTCTCGATAAGCTCAACGCGGACATCTGCGGGGGTGTTATCAACAACGCGGGCATTTACTTCCTTCTTCCATGCCTTTGCGCCGCCCAGATAGAGGTTGCCCTCAGACCATACTGGCAGATGACCCATGTGGACGGGTTCCAGTTCCATCATGTTGGCAGGCTTGGAGAAGTCGAAGTTTGCGTTCCACTCGTCAAAGTTGGGGTATTCGTCAAAGGGCCAAGTGCCGACGCGGCGGTTTTCTGCCTTGGGATCGGCGGTTACGGGTTCGGGCCACTTCTGGACGAAGATGTTGTTGTAGAATCTGTCATCGCCGTGGAGGAAGGTCATAAAGCCCATAACTTCGGTGCGGTGGGGAATATGGTAGGGAGTGTATCTCCAGCCGGTGCCGCCGCCTACGTCGGTAAGTGCGCCGCAGATGAGATTATGAACCATGGCAAGACCCTGAGTGGCAATACGCAGGCTGGCGTCGGAGAGCATGATGTTGTGGTCGAGAAGAGTGGGGCCGTGGCTTACCTCAACGAATATGTCCTGACTCATCATGCCGCCGGGCAGTGCCTTTGCAAACTCGGGGCGCTGATTGTGATGGAGCAGGTTCTGAGAAAGGCGGGTACCCTGGGCCTCCCAGTCGCACCATATGCCCATGGTGCAGTGATGGATGTGGTTGCGGCGCATGGTAACGTCGATGGCGGCGTGCATCTTGATGCCTGCTATCTCCGCACCGCCAAGCTCCATCATGTTGTTGATGTGGTGGATGTGGTTATCCTCAATAAGGCTGAATACTCCGCCCATGCGGCCGATGATGCCGCCCTGCTCGCAGTGGTGGATATGGTTGCGGCGGATAATGTGGCTGCCGACCTTTTCTTTGAGCCAGCCGTAATACTGACCGCGGCATACGGCGTCGCGCTCCATCTGAGTGGGGCTCTTGACGTACTTATAGGTGAAGTAATGGTTGTTATCGGGGTCGAGATACTTACCGAGAGAGATGCCGGAGCACTTGCTGTTGGATATATCGCAATCCTCGATTATCCAGCCTTTGCTCCAGTGAGGGCCGATCATGCCGTCCTGGAATGCGGCGGGAGGCGCCCAGGTGGTAGCGGCCATAGTAACAGTAAAACCGCTTACGGTTATGTAGCCTACGCCGGTCTTCTCGGGGAAGAAGCACATGCGGCGTACGTTTATTTCCACGTTCTCCTTGTTGGGATCGGCACCGCGGAAGTTGGCGTAGAGAACGGTCTCGTCGGTCTTTTCATCCTGCTCGGTGTACCACTTATAAAGGGACTCTTCGGGCATCCAGCTGTATTCGTAAACCTCGGACTTGATGCAGTCCTCAAGAGTTTCTGCCTCGTACATGGCCTTACCGTTGAGATAAACGCAGCCGGTGTGCTTGTTTGCCTTGGCGAAATACCAGTCGCCGTAAACGAAGGTGGTGTAGGGGTTGTAGTCGCCGAAAATGCTGTTCTTTATGCGGCTCACCCAAACGTCGCCCTCAACGTGGCTCCAAACCTTGACCTGCTCAGCGCCGGTGATAACTGCGCCGAGAGGCTCGGCACTGCGATAGACTATGCGAGCGTCCTCGGTGCCTGCGTTGATGGGATTTACGTACTCGCGGTAAATACCGGGGGCAACGATGACCTCGTCGCCTGCAACTGCCACTTTGGCGGCATCGTTTATGCGGCGGAAGGGCATTTCGGGGGTGCCGTTGCCGTCGCGACCTGCGTTTACGTCTACGTAGATTTTCATACGCTAACCTCCTTGAAATGTTTATACCATGGGGCAGCAGATAAGCTCACTGCCCTCTAAATCTGACGAATTCATATCCACCCGCTGAAGTCCCATACTTTCGTAGGTGGTGCAGTAATATACTCCCTCGTCGGTGCAGCAGCATGAATAGCGGGTGTATTCATGTTCGCCCGAGGGAAGCGCTACGCAGCCGCGGGGCATTGCCACAGACTGCAGAATGTGGAAAAACTGATTTACAGCGGATTTTTCATCCGCGGCGCAGAGGGATTTTTCCTTTACGAACACGGCCTTTACGAATCTTGACGCGCTGGAAAAGTCCCCGGGCAGCCCTATGGCGCCCATGCCGAGGCTGTAATTGGCAAGGGGAGCAGCGGGAGCCATTCGGTTTTCCGCTGCTCCCTCATGGAGTCCCATATAGTTGCTGACGTTGTTGAGATGGAAATCGAAAGCAGGGTTGTTTGTGAGTACGCCGAAGGGATTGTTGTAAATCTTCATGCCCGCCTGCGTGCACTCAAGAACGATAGAGTCATTCTTGTCGGCTATAAGCCAGTGCAGCGGCGAAAGAGGAAGTTCCTCGCTGAAACTGATGTTTACAACGTTGATGTTTTCCAAACGCTGCCTTGCTGCTGTGACGCTGTCGCAGCGGCCCAGCAGGTAGGGAATAAGCTCAAAGGGAGCCACGTTCTCCTTGCTTTTGGCGTAGTCGTAATAGTGAGCGTTCCGAGGGAAATTCAAGCCCGCCATGCTCAGCCCTTTTTCATTGGTGGCCTCGAAATAGAGCGGGAAATTATCCGCAACGACCGCCGCGCCTATCATGGCGAAGTGCCGCTGCTGCGGCTCTGCCTTGCGAAAACGGAGCGGGAAGCTGCGGGGAGTTATTACTATCTCTTCTCCGTAACCCCGTTCAAGGTCGAGATTTCTGCCGAAATAATGGCGGTGAGGCTTATAGCTGACAGCGGTGCACATGTATATCGTCCTTTCATGGGAGATTATGTACACGCACCGCTGTGGAATTTACTTTTTAAGAGTGAGCGATACTACGCATTCTATGTGGCGGGTAAAGGGGAACATGTCAACGGGGCGGATGCGCTCCACTTTATAGCCGTTGGCTGTGAGATACTGCAGATCTCGGGCCTGCGTTTCGGGATTGCAGGAAACGTAAACCACCTTGGCAGGAGCCAGCTTCACGAGAGAAGCGAGGAACTGGCGGCTGCAGCCTGCGCGGGGCGGGTCGGTGAATACAACGTCTATCTTTTGTCCGTCTGCGGCAAGGTCAGCCATGAACTCGCCTGCGTCTGCCTTGATTACTTCCACGTTCTTTATGCCGTTAAGACGCACGTTCTCACGGGCGTTTTTAACCGCGTCGCCGTTTACCTCGGCGGCAATAACAGTTTTTGCTTTTGCCGAGGCAATTATACCGATGGTGCCTACGCCGCAGTATGCGTCAATGACGGTCTGCTTGCCGTTCAGCTGAGCGAATTCAACCGCCGTTGCGTAGAGCTTTTCCGTCTGCACGGGGTTTATCTGGAAAAAAGAGCGGGCAGAGATGCGGAAATCGTAGCCGCAGAGACGGTCGGTAATGTAGCCGGGGCCGTAGAGAACGGTTTCCTCGCGGCCCAGCAGAAGATTGAGTCTGTCGGTGCTGACGCAGCGGACGATGGTGGTTATATTGGGGCATTTTTTGGCCAGTGCTACGGCGAAATTTTTCGCCATAGGCAGAATGTCACCGCCGGTGCCCAGCGCGACAAGTATCTCGCCGCTCTGCTTGCCTATGCGTATCATAACGAAGCGGAGGAAGCCCCTGCCCGTGCGCTCATCGTAGGTGCGCAGCTTGAAAGAGGGGAGCAGCTCCTTGATAGCGGCTATGATCACCACCGCGCGCTCATCCTCGAGGGCGCAATCGTCTACGGGAGTGAGCCTGCCGGAGGAGGACTGCCATACTCCGCTGTTAACGCGGCCATGGGTATAACCGAAGGCGGCGCTGACCTTGCAGCGGTAGTGGAAAGGCTCGTCCATGCCCACGATGGGGTCTATCTTATGAAATTTTCCCAGCAGGGAGGTTATGGTGCGCTGTTTATAGGAAATCTGCTGAGGATATGTTACATCCAGCTGACAGCCGCCGCACTTTTTGTATACGGGACAGCG
>JAFYLI010000123.1 GCA_017537165.1 Oscillospiraceae bacterium
ATAGACCATGAAACATATGTAAAAGCAAAAAGCGGAGATTGGTCGGTGCTGCTGACCCCCACAAAGCCCGTGCCTAAGGAATGGTTTCCGCAGATGAAGGGGGCAAAGGTGCTGGGCCTTGCTTCGGGCGGCGGACAGCAGATGCCTATATTTGCGGCGCTGGGCGCGGAGTGTACTGTGCTTGATTACTCTCAAAAGCAGCTGGAAAGCGAAAAAATAGTTTCTGAGCGCGAAGGATACGCTATAGAAATAGTTCGCGCCGACATGACGAAGCCTCTGCCCTTTGCCGACGGCAGCTTCGACCTTATATTCCATCCCGTGTCCAACTGCTACGTCAGGGAAGTGCTGCCAATATGGCGGGAGTGCTACCGCGTTCTGAAAAAGGGCGGTATCCTGCTGGCGGGAGTGGACAACGGCATAAACTTCATATTTGATGACGACGAGCTTGTGGTGAAAAACGCGCTGCCATTTGATCCCATCAGCAACCCTGAGCTATATAAAAAGCTGATGGAAAACGACGATGGAGTGCAGTTCTCTCACACCCTCGAAGATCAAATCAACGGTCAGCTGCTTGCGGGCTTCACGCTTACCGCCGTGTATGAAGATACCAACGGTTTCGGCAAGCTCCACGAGATGAATATTCCGTCCTTCTGGGCAACCAGAGCAGTAAAGTGAGGATAAAATGATTAAAGTGGGATTTCCGGATAAGGTTCCGGACGAAAAACTTGAATTTGCGGTAATCGTCGCGAGACATGATGGCAAATGGGTGCTTTGCAAGCACCGCAAGAGAGATACTTATGAATGCCCGGGTGGGCATAGGGAAACGGGCGAAAATATAGAGAGCACTGCGCGGCGTGAGCTGTGGGAAGAAACCGGGGCCGAAAGCTTTTCGCTGACGCAGATTGGACCGTATTCAGTGGAAGATGGCGAAAAGACTACCTACGGAATGTTCTATTATGCCGAAATAGAAAAATTCGGGGAACTGCCTGAACTGGAGATAGAACGCATAGAGCTTATGGAAACTCAGCCAACGGCATGGTCTTATCCGCAGATACAACCGTACTTACTGGAAAAAGTGCGGGAAATATACTCGCTATAAAACCAAAAGGTCGCACCATTGGTGCGACCTTAATTCTTTATTTAGGTTAGGGGTGTGTTATTTCAACTCCTCTGTCCATTTTCCCTCTACTTTGCGGAAAAAGTATTCGCTGATGTCATCGTTAAGGAAAACTTCAAGCATTTTATCCATGCCTTCGGCCAAGGGGAGTTTACGCATTTCGTCAAGCTCAAGCCAGCGCACCTCGCCCTCATCCGACGAAGTGGGGCTGCCTTCAAATTTAGAGGTCTTATAGAGCAGAACCATATATCGCGAACCGTCATCGTTGGTCCAGTCTTTTATGCCGCACAGAACGGGGGAGGAGATGCGCAGACCGGTTTCTTCCCATACCTCGCGAATGACGGCATCGGTAAAGGATTCACCTTTTTCCACATGACCGCCGGGGAAGGTTATGCCGTGATAGTCGGCATCGGTTTTGTCCTGAATAAGTACCTTGCTGCCGTCGTATATCATGCACATATTGGTGAGAGTTACATTTTCGAGTCTTGACATTCGGGGGCCTCCTTACTGCTGCGGCGCTTCGGGAATGTCCACCCAGCGATCTTCAATTTCTATGAGAACATCCTCGGCGGGCATGATAAATGTGAAGTATGTAAACATCATATCGGAAGCAGCGCGATCCTGCTCCTGTCTTACTCCGTTGACCAAGAGCACATAGTAATGTTCGGTGATAGTTTCTAACTTCACTGTAATTTCCTCACCTGATTTATAGGAGGCTTTCAAAGTGTTAGCTATGGGGTAGTCGTTAGCTATTTCAACATTATACTTATGCAGGTCGCAGGCGGTAATGCATAAAACAAGCATTGCGGCTAAGGTAAGCGCAAGCAGTTTTTTCATTGAAACTACCTCCTTTCAAACATTTCATACTCGGCTAAAATATATCACACGCAGCGTATTATTTCAACACGGCGTGAACATTGACTTTAGGCAAAAAAAGTTATAAACTTAGCATATTACTGTGGAAAGGAATGTTTCCATGCAAAAAACTTCGATTATTACATGGGCCAAGCGCGGACTGATTTACTGCCTCGGCCTTTTCATAATGGCCATTGGCGTAACGTTTTCGGTTAAGTCGGCGCTGGGCGTAAGCCCCGTAACCTGCCTTGCCAACGTTACCAGCCAGATAACAGGTCTGGAAATGGGCGTTTGCACCACGGCTACATACTGCCTCTACATTCTTGTAGAGGTAATAATCCTGCGCCGTGATTTCAAACCTCACATGCTGCTGCAGATAGTCGCGTCCTTCTTCTTCGGTACTCTGGTAACGGCGGCAACCCACCTTTTCGCGTTCCTGCCCGCGCCTAACCATTATCTGATGCGCTTGGTATTCCTTTTCATAAGCATACCGCTGGTAGCGTTCGGCGTAATGCTCTACCTTGCCCCCAACATTCTGCCCACACCCGGCGAGGGCCTTTCCATGGCGGTTTCCAAGAAACTGGGCAAACCCGTTGCATCCTGCAAGATGATAACCGACTGCTGCATGGTTGGCTGCTCTGTTATCGTCTCGCTTATCTACTTCCGCGGCCTCGTAGGCGTGCGCGAAGGTACTGTGATTTCCGCCCTTACCGTTGGCTTTGTAATGAAGCGCATGATGCGCGTTTGCCAGCCTTGGCTGCTTAGCTTCGTTGAGCGCGAG
>JAFYLI010000124.1 GCA_017537165.1 Oscillospiraceae bacterium
AAGATGATGAGTGATGAACAGACCATGGCTTACAACCACGCTTACGGAGGAACGATCCCCTTCCCCAAAGAACGTTGGGCGGCATGGTATGACAAATGGATAAAGAACAACGAGGGCAAGCGGTTCTACAGATACGTCAAGGCAGGCTGCGACTTCGTGGGTGAGGCGGCATACCGCTTCGACGAAGAAAGACAGATATACATTGCCGATGTTATCATTTACGCTCCCTACCGTGGACGCGGCTACGGCCGCGAGGCGCTTATGCTTCTCTGTGAGGCAGCCAAGAAGGCGGGTATCCGTGCGCTTTATGACGATATTGCCATCGATAATTCTTCCGTCCGCTTATTCCTCAAATGCGGATTTACGGAAGAGCTGCGGATAAGCGAATATATTTTGGTCAAAAAGGAACTGTAACTCAGTTGTTTCTCGATTTGCATGTGATATAATAAAATATATAGTATTATCAAGGAGGACGCACCATGAGCTACAAAGGATATTTCGAGCCTGATTTTCTCTATAAAAGTATGTACCGCTCCGCCGCAGAGGTCGACGGCGCAGCCTACCGCGAGCTGCTTGACAAGCTGGCAGACGACCCCGAAAATGTAGAGACCATAGCGGGGCTGGTGCGTTTCCTGCATCATTACGTATATGACCGCGCAGGCATTCACATTAAAAAAACCGAGGACGAGCCTCGCCTGCCCCTTTGGTTTGCCCAAAAACCCGCAGCCGCCGAGGCCATGTATAAATTCATCGAAATGCTGCCCCCCAATTTCTGCACCAAGCCTTATTTCCACCATGTTTACCTTGCCCTGCAGGCGCAGAACTGCTTCGTCAGCGGCGACTGGGGCGGCGCTTTCGGCGCTTACGCCCGTCTGTTCGCCCACACCGCCGACCTTGAAAACTTCGCGGCAGGCGCTCACCTCAACCGTTTTGACGCGCTGGAGTTCCGCTGCAAAATGATAAACAACGCCTGCGTTCTGCAGGTTCTTTACGGCAATCCCGAAGGCGCGGATATGCTGCGCGAGCAGTTCAAGGACAGCTTCGACGCGCTGCGTAAGGAATACGATGCCTTTGCTCCCGAGTGGAAATCCCTGTACGACATGCGCTGGAAGACCATCAACGCCAACACCTGCTTCTTCTACCACACCATGCCCGGCGGCCGTCCCTACTTCCGTGAGCTGACCGCCGAAGAAGAGGCATCCGACGAGACCTCCTTCTGGTGGATACTCGGCTCCAAGCCCGAGTTCTTCATTCCCTCCTTCCCCGAAACTTTAGAGAACGGTCAGGTCATGCTTTACGCGCTGCAGCCTGCCGACGCAAAGCACATGCCCCGCGAGCATTACAGAATGGCTAAGATAACCCCGCCCTTCGTTATTCCCGAGGAAGAGGTTCTTCCCGATCCCTCTGAAATAAAATAAACACCACGGTGTTACCCGTGGTGTAATGAGGTTTGGTTTGGGATTGGCAGTACAAGAAAGTTTAACCTTCCCCTTGAGGGGAAGGGGGACCGCGTCAGCGGCGGATGAGGTGGAATTTGAGGTAATTGGCGAAAGGTAATAGTGAAAAGGTATATATTACCGCCTTCGGCGTCCACCTCATCAGTCGGCTACGCCGCCAGCTTCTCCTCATAGGAGAAGCTTAACCCGTTAATTTTGATTTATCGTATTGTTGCTGTGGTGGTTGTCTGCGGCGGGATGTGGGCATCCCGCCCTACACCGTGAATTAAAGTATTTTACCGCTTTATCCCAACAGCTTTTCGACTTCGGCGGTAAACTGAGGAAGAATACCCTCGAAATCAACACCCAGATGGTGGGGAATGCCGCTGTCTATGCTGCGGGCCATGCTGTCACGCACCAGCTTTGCGGAAAGCTCAACAGCCTTGTCAACGGCGGCGCCGCGAACAAGGAGAGCGGCAAGGCAGGAAGTGAATACGTCGCCGGTGCCGTGGTATGCGGCAGGCAGGCGGTCATTGAAGCAGGCGGACATTTCGCCGCTGCGGCCGTCCCAGGAAACGTTTCCTATGCGATTCTCGTCGGGGCAGACACCGGTGAGGATAATGCGGCCGGAGCAGAGCTTCTTAAGGCCGTCCAGCAGCTTATTGATATATTCCTCGCTGTGAGGGGCGCTTTGATACTCAACGCCCGTAAGGTAGCAGGCCTCGGTAACGTTGGGAGTGATGATATGAGCCTTGGCGCAGAGCTTGCGGAAGGCTTCTGCCATTTCCTCGCCCATGCCTGCGTAATAGCTGCCGTTATCGGCCATTACGGGGTCAACGATGATGAGAGTATCATCATTGGAGATCATATCGAATATTTCGGAGATTATCTCACCCTGCCCGGGAGAGATCATATAGCCGGAATAAATACCGTCAAAGTGGACGCCCTCCTTCTTCCAATGGCGGGCGATGGGCAGCATATCGTCAGAGAGATCGCGGACGGTATAGTCGGTGAACACTGCGGTATGAGTGGAAAGCACTGCCGTGGGCATGCAGGAGCACTCAACGCCTGCAGCGGAAACAACGGGCAGAGAAACGGTAAGAGAACACTTTCCCACGCAGGAAAGGTCATTTATAGCAGCAATTCTTTTAAGAGCACACATGGTAAAATTCCTTCTTTCACTTGGATGAGTGCATTATATCAAGGAATTGACCTTGTTGAAAGTGTTAATTTTTATTTTTCTAACGGTGTCAGTTTATGAAATACTACTTTGCACCCCTTGAGGGCGTTACCAAAAGCGACTTCCGCCGCCTGCATTACAAATATTTTTCAAGGGCGGATAAATACTTCATCCCCTTCATCTCCCCCACTCAGGATCATCTCATGACCGCCCGCGATTTGGACGAGATTGCTCCCGAGCGCAACGAGGGCATCCCCGCCGTGCCGCAGATACTTGGCAACAACACCGAGCACTTCATCTGGGCGGCCCGTGAGCTGAAGGCCATGGGCTACAAAGAGGTCAACTTCAACCTCGGCTGCCCTTCGGGCACAGTTACCGCCAAGCGCAAGGGCTCGGGATTGCTGGCTCACCTTGAACAGCTGGAATATATGCTTGCAGACATATACTACGTGCTGGACATTGACATATCCATAAAGACCCGCCTCGGCATGGTCTCCCCCGACGAGTTTGAGCGGATACTGGAGATATACAACAAATTCCCCATCAGCGAGCTGACCATCCACCCCCGCGTGCAGAAGGATTTTTACAAGCTGCCCGCAAGACCCGAGGAGTTCGAAAAGTACGCAGGCCGCGCTAAAGCGCCCCTTTGCTACAACGGCGACATCTTCTCCCCCGCCGACTGCGAGGACATCGCCGCCCGCTTCCCCATGGTGGAGGCAGTTATGCTGGGCCGCGGACTTATCCGCAATCCCGCCCTTATCGGGCGCATCAAGGGTGAGCCTATGCCCGACAAATCCGTTTTCAGGAACTTCCACGATGAACTTTACGAAGCCTTTTCCGCAAGGAATTGGAGCGAAAACGCCATGCTCTGCCACCTGAAGGAGATATGGGCGTTCATGGGCGACACATTCGCGGACAGCGCCAAGGTGGAAAAGGCCATCCGCAAGGCAAAGCATTTGAGCGAATACAACGACGCGGTTCGAAATATGTTCGCGCTGGATTTGAAGGAGAATTGACAGAGTGAAACAGCTTATACTTATATCAGGCCCCATGGGGGCAGGCAAAACCACCGCCGCCCGCGAGCTTCTCAACAACATGCCCCGCAGCGTATGGCTGGACGGCGATTGGTGCTGGGAGCAGGGCAACCATTGGAATTTCTCCGAGGAAAACAAGGAGATGGTCATGGACAACATCACCTATCTGCTGGGTAACTTCCTATCCAATCCCAACTTCGAAACGGTTATCTTTTCCTGGGTAATGCATCTGCCCGAGATACACGAAGAGATACTCGCCCGCCTTGAAGACTACGATTTTGACCTGTTCGACATTTCTCTCGTTTGCAGCGCCGAGGAGCTGAAGCAGCGGCTTTCATCAAGGGAGAATGCCGACACGGAAAAGGCAATAAATTATCTCCCGCTCTACGCTAAGCTTGATAACACAAAAATCGACAC
>JAFYLI010000125.1 GCA_017537165.1 Oscillospiraceae bacterium
AAGATTAGCGGCAGAAATACCTGCAGCTTCTCCGCTTGCATTCGGGAATTCGATGGTCAGGGAGCCATCGCCTACAAATGAAAGATCTTTGTTGAGGCTGGAGTCGCCTGCGTAAATACCGATACCGTATTCCTCATCAGTACAAATGATCTTATTTTCGCCAATCAGTTGAATATGTAGGTCGATCGTTGAATACACCACGGTATCTTCATACTCAATGGTAGCATTGTTAAGGGTGAGGAGGTTGTTGCTTTCATCATAGTACACAGTGCCGTCACCCAAAATATCGTCGTCATTATCTCTGTTAATGGCTACACCGGCAACATAAATGCCATACGGGTCTTTTGCAAAATACAGACAGAAGAAAAAGGCAAAAAATGCACTGATAAGCATAGTAATTGCAAGTAAAATACTAATGATAATCCTAAAGATTTTTGTTCCCTTTGTCATAATAAGCACCTTTCCGTTTTCATTCGTTTATGTGTTTCTTAGTTTTCTTCCACGATGAGTTTGACAATACAATTACCGAACTGATCTTCAAGTTCATCTTGCATTTGCTTTTGGAGGTTGATGACACCTTCAACCTTTGTATCCCATTCAAAAGAAAGGTGTATGTCTATTCTTGTAACATCTCCGCTCTTATGGGAATTGATGGCATAAAACTGTGAGTAGCTATCATAGTGCCGGGTCAATATATTCAGTATCTTCATTTGATCCTCTTCGGGAAGTGTCTTATCTGTCAATTCGGTCAATGCTTGTCGTATGCGCTTGACGTATCCGACCATCAGATAAATCGCAACAAAAATACTGACTACAGGAGCAATGTATCCTCCGATGGGGGTAGCCCGAAGCAACCACATTGCAAAAAGAGAAACCAAAGCAACACTATCAAACAATAATGCGGAAAGTGCTTCGGCATAATTAGATTTCGAAATCGCACTATTGTGAATCTTAGTGATTTTACGTTGCTTAACGAAAAAAGCGGTATCAAAGCCAACGTTGATGATCTTAAGTCCTACTACGGCAATCACCAAATCACTTGGCTGTTCGGGGATGATAATTGCCTGAACTGAAAAACCGAGTGTGATCAGCAATCCGAAAAATCCCATGCCATCGCAGAGCAACGAAGCAATGGCTTCAATTTTTCCTACACCGTAGTTATATTCGTATCGCAAATCTTTGGTCAATTTTCTTGAAAGAAAAATGATCAATCCAAGACTAATCAGATACATGGAGGAGTCAAGCAAATCAATATAAACAAGCAAATTCCTTGAAAGGATCGCCGATACCACAACCGCCACAAAATTAGGCGCTTCTGCCAACAACTGGGCAATGGATAGATTTTGTTGTTCTTTATAACCAGATTTGTTACTCATCTTTCCACCTCCTATGCACTAATAATTTCCGAAATTCCGAGCAAGGCAATACCTGCCATCACGAATGCCACACTCAGATACTGTTTTCTTGTCAATCGTTCTTTTAAGAATATACGCGCCAATATGATTGTTACAAAACAATAAGAAGAGGCTATGGGTGCTGTAAGTATTGGGCTGATTCCCACAGCGACAGTAAATGTCAATGTTCCTAAAGTCTCGCAAGCTGCAGCTCCGAGGCGGGGCAACTCTGTTTTCTTAAAAGGATTGTACGCATGTTTTTTAGCAATCAGCAAATATAGCCATACGAAAGCGCCGATTAGCGTAAAACCCAAACACTCGAAGAAAAAGAAATCTATATCGGGGATATTAACATCCGCTTCTCCGGATACCGTAATGCCCATTGCCACCATTGATGCCGCATCTGCCAAATTGTAAGCAATCGGGAACAGTAGTGCCAACGCACCGAGACGATGCTTCTTTTTATCTTCGGCAAGGTTTATTTCCTGCTTGGATAATTTTTGTTCCTGAATTCCAAGAAGTATAACACCCATTGTAATCGCAACCGTACCGATTATATCCAGAATGCCAATACTGTCGGTGACATAGCTACGGCCCGTAAAAAAGAAAAATATGTATAAGATAATTGCAGTAAGTGCTCCGTCTATATTTTCAAGCGGAGATACGACCGATGCATCAAGATGCTTTGCACCCAGAAGGCCAAAGAACATTGCCACCACATAAAATACGGTTACAGGAATCAGATATAGGTTGTCAGTGAGCATTCTGATGGAATCGAGCAAAGTCTCCGAGGAGAAAGCTGCTACAACACCTGACAGAGCCGCCACTAAACCGATCCATATAAAGGTTTTATGCTGAGACAATGAATCGAAATAATCTAATGATTTTTTTAAGAGTATGTCTGTGATGCCCCACAAAAGGATGCTGGAAAGCGTGAGCATTAACCAAGTCATATTTAGTTTGAGCGGCTGTAGCTGTGCTGCAACACACCCATACTCTCCTTTCTATTTGAGCTACTTCGCATTTTACCGTTGAAAAGGCGAAGGTTATTCCCGCCTTTTGAGGTTATCGTAACACACGAAAAGATGCAAAAAGGATGCAAACGCTCAAATTGACTCCGGAGAATATCAAAACCTATTACCGGTTGATCTGCGCTATGTTTCATTCTAGGGCTGTTGAGCTTGCAAGGAACGAGGTGCAGCGCGCAAAGAGCGTTTTAACCAGCGAAGAATACGCCACGCTTGTGAAGTACCTCTCGCAGGATGAAAGCCTTTCCCAAAGTCAGCTTTTTACTGAATGACGGGCTCTCCAATTCCTGTACGATAGTTTTGTACCCCAAAGTATTTTGTGCTTATTTGCGCCAAAGTAAAAAAGGGCTTGTATCCAGAACAGATACAAGCCCTTTTATTCGTCCTTCAAGTTTTTCTTCGTTCTTATAGATTAGTTCCTAACGCTTTTTGTTTTTTACAAGGTTCTCTGCCTCTGTTATTTGATGCTTCTTTGCGATCCACTCTTTACGGCGACGATGCCACCGGACAGCGCAGAACACAAACAATCCCCAGAAGACAAGCGCCAGCACAAACGCCACCTTGACAGGCGGGTATATGATTTTGGAAATTACCGTATCGGGGCCAACTCCATTCATGGCTGCGGAATTTACCAAAGCATACAGTCCGCGGTGGCAAGCTTCCCGCATAAGTGTGCGGATATATGGATCGTTTTCATACTGCTCGAAGTTCAACAGCAACGTCAGGGATGCATCAAAAACGGTTGTTCCGCCGCGCAGACCGTCCGCAGCAGTGATGTAGTCGGTAGCAACATTGTCGGTAATGATCCAGCCATCGCATCCCCACTCATCGCGAAGGATACCCTGAATGAGAGCAGAGTTTCCACCGGACCATATAGCACCCCAACGGGTATAGGCAGACATGACACCATTTGCATTTGCCTCTTCAAAGGCTTTCTGGAATGCTTTCAGATAAATCTCACGGGCTGCCTGCTCCTGAAGCCATACGCCCAGTCCCTGTCGGTCTGTCTCGCTGTCGTTGAGCGCAAAATGCTTGAGCAAAGTCGTTACGCCCAGTTTCTCAACAGCGGACACATAGGATGCTGCCATCTCGCCGGAGAGGAAGGGGTCCTCTGAGAAATACTCAAAATTGCGTCCACCGTAGGCAGTTCGATGCGTATTGACACCGGGACCGTAAAGCGCCGAAATGCCGTAACGCAGGCAATCATTGCCAATCACAAAGCCTACCTGATGGATCAGTTCATTGTTAAAGGTGGAACCCATAACAAAGGGCGATGCAAAAGCAGTGGCAGACTGCTCGCCTGCCATATAGGAGGTGTTAAGTCCTGTCGGGCCGTTCTCGTCACGCGTTCCGGGAGATTGGATGGATTCTACCGCACTGCGGCCATGGAATGCGTCGCGAATGAAATCCACCATTTCATCAAAACTCATCTGATCCAGTAGCGGCTCCCAATCGGGATCGTCATAGCTTTTGCTCATCATGTCGTACAGGCGCAGACCGTTGTCTGCCTCCGTTGTAGGCATGGGGTAGAGATTCATATCGATCTCCGAGGGGTCGTAGTGGTTCGGCTGCAGATCTTCTATGAGCAGCTGTGTCAACGCTACTTTGGCATTTTCTGTGGGGAATGTACCTGTCCAGTCCGAGCGGCTGAGCCATGTCACGGTACTGTCAGAACCCTCATAAAGATTGGGATCGGACGATGATAGCTTCGTGGTAATGTCAGCGCCCGACACAGATACGGAATATGTCTGCGTGTCGGTTTGTGCCTCATTCCAAGTGTATACCATTTTGGTATTGCCGTTGGCAGTCATAGCACCTTCGGTGTTCTCCGGGGTGTAACCACGAACAGCCAGTGTATTATTCACGGCCTCATGGGCATTATGGGCAACAGTGAGGTAATAGTCTCCGGCTTCCAGAATATATGTACCGTAGCCGTAGGTGTCGAAACTGGCCAGTTCCCGTCTGGGAACCGAGATGATCAAGGTCTCGCTTTCACCGGGCGCAAGCAACTGGGTTTTACCATAGCCGCACAGAATAACCGCAGCTTTCTCTACGCCCATTTGCCGGTCATATTCGGTATACGGGCTGTTGCCGTATATCTGCACGACATCTTTTCCCGGCAGTTTTCCAATATTAGTGACGGTAATGCTTATTTCAAAAGCATCCTGTACAGCATCATAGTGAGTGTTCATACTATCCCACTGAAAATCTGTATAACTCAAACCGTAACCGAATGGGAAAGCCACGACATTTTCGTATTGATAGTCACCTGCATTGCCGGTGCCCATAACGAAATCTTCATAGCGGGTTTCAAAATAGCGATAGCCCACATAGATACCTTCCTGGTACACCTGATAGGCATCTGCGTTATCAGGTACTCCCAACTCGATTGCATTTTCATAAGTCACGGGAGTGAAATTCCACATGGCAGGCGCAGCAAGGTTATTGTAACACCATGTATCGGACAGACAACCGGAGGGCGAAGCTTTTCCTGCGAGGATTTCAGCCAAACTGTTGAAACCGTACTGACCCGGTGTGCCCAACAGCAAACAGGCGTCCACCTGAAAATCCTGCAGGAATGTCATTTCGAGGGGGTTCGTCGCATTTATGATCACTACAACGCGGTCGAACACGCCTTCCTCTCGCAGATGGCAAATCTGACGCATCATATCCTGCTCAGTTTCGTCCAGCTCCAAATAATTAAACGGATCATAATTAATGTCGCTGTTTTGACCACCTACGCGGGAAAACACAATAACCGCTGCATCGGAGTAATCAGTGAAGGAAGCCAACACCTGTTCTGTGTAGTCCTCCCACGGTGCTTCGTACTGCTGAGAAGTCGATGGCGCATACATAGCATCCTTGCGCATTTTGCTATTGGGGATTTCGTTGTAAAAATCCCACAACTGAGGGTTGACGATAAAACCTTCTTTCTCCAGCGCCTCTTTCAGCGTATCGGCGTTACCTGCGTCCACTTGACCTGATCCCGCACCGCCAAGCACAGGATTAACCGATGAAGTAGAAAAGAGGCTGATCCTGCTGCCTTCCGGCAGAGGCAGAGCATCCATTTGGTTGGAGAGCAGTACAATTCCTTCTTCGGAAACCTGGCGGGCAACGCTCTCGCCGTATGTCAAAGCCTCGGCCTCATCAGAAATTGCTGCAGGATAATAAATCGCAGAGGGATCTGCGTTTTCCATCTTCCAGGTCGATCCGGGCAGTACGAGCATAAAGTCGTTATCCAGAATGTGCATCATGGGCACAGTAACGCTGAAACACAGTGCAAACACAAGACACCAAATTGTCAGGCTCTTCCAAGGACGAAGCGCCCTGCGTTTTTCTTTTCTTTCGGTTTTGTTCATTTTCTCCATCGCTTTTTTTCTCTCCTTGGATAGCGTCTGAGTTTTAGTTATAGGAATTTTAGCAAGCGGTCTGTGTAACAGATAAATATTTCATCATACATCTCCTGCTCATCATGCGCGCCGTCTTGCGTGACAGCAAAAAATACAAACGCTTTTGTATTATTTAATATATCATAAAAGCCATTTTAAACAAAGAACTTGCTCACTATTTTTTGAACAGCGGGCAGTATCAATTTAATGACCCTTTATTTTACCACAACCAGCAAAAAATTTATCGTACTAATAGGAGAGAACGCTTTTATTATAACTGGATGCTGTACCATACAGAATAACAACACACAAAATACATAAAACACTTTGCGAAACTCCGCTTGGGAGCAGGATGCCGCAGGTTCGAATCCTGTCACTCGGACCATATCGAGTGTTCATAACGGATTTGAGTTATGGACACTCGATTTTTTTGCAATTTCGAGTTTCTTCGTTATGTACTGAGCAGGTTTTAAGCCTGCTCTTTTGTTTTATGCGGATTTGGTAATATACTCGACGGCTACACCTTTTCGTGTGTCTGACTTGTAATTACTTCCGCATTCGGGTATCTCAATATACCCAATAAACTTGTAATGAATCATCATCCTCTGACTGCGATTTTTACCAACGCCTTCAGTTTCATAAACCGTTATCTCATCTATAAGTTCCCGAAGAAGCGGTGCAGTCAGTTTTTGCATTTCCATAAATCTTCGGATAGCGTTGATAAACCTGTCTTTGTTCTGTTGCATCGTACCAAGATTGTTTATCCTATCGTTTAGGGTTGCAATCTTGCTTTTCAGTTCCATTCGCTCAACTTCGTATTTGTGGGACAACTGCATAAACCATTCATCCGTCACCTTGCCCGAAGCATTGTCCTCATAGAGCTTTTCGTAAAGCTCGGCAACCTTTTGGTTTCGTGCCGTACAGCGTTGTAGTTCGCTTTGTAGAGCTTTTTGCTCGTTGATAATATCCTTTTGTGTCTTTTGAGCAAGTAGGTCTGCAAAGGCTTCCTCGTCGCTCTGCAAGAACATCGCCATTCGCTTTAGTTCAAGCATTACAACTTGTTCTATGGCATCGGCTCGGATATAGTGCCTTGACTCACAAGTACCTCTTGTATCCACCTTGTAATTGGAGCAACTGAAATACTGAATATCCTTGTTTATGGTGTTTACGTGCGACCATAACTTGCTACCGCAATCGGCACAGTAGAGCAAATCACAAAACATATTCTTTGGAGCGTTATCCGCTTTCGGTGCTCGGCGTTTGGTTTTCTTGGTGAGCTTCTGTACCGCTTCAAAGGTTTCACGGTCGATGATCGGCTCGTGAACATCCTTGAACACCACCCAATTTTCTTCGGGGTTAGGAATACGGGCTTTGTTCTTGAACGACTTTGAATAGGTCTTGAAATTGATTACATCACCACAGTATTCCTGCTGAGCAAGTATCTTGGCTATGGTTGATTTGCACCATTTGTACGGATTAGGCTGTGCTTTCTTTCCTCCTCTGCCAAGACCTTTTTCTCTCCAATAAGCCATTGGGATTAACACTTTACGTTCTTGCAGAATACGGGCAATGGTTTCGTTGCCTTTACCCTCCAAACACATACGGAATATATCTTGCACCACTTGTGCTGCTTCGGGATCTATAACCCATTTCTTTTTGTTTTCGGGAGCTTTCAAGTATCCGTATGGTGGCTGAGATAACGGCTCTCCTGCGTTACCACGAAGTCTGTGGGAGCTTCTGACCTTACGGCTAATATCTCTTGCATACATCTCATTCATAACGTTACGAAAAGGTGCAAGTTCGTTTTCGCCGTCTGCACTGTCCACACAGTCATTTACTGCTATAAAGCGGATATTTCTGTCGGGAAAGTAGGTGTCGGTGTAATATCCCACTTGCAGATAATCTCTGCCGAGTCGGGACATATCCTTTACGATAATCACGCTTACATATCCCATTTCAATATCCTCAAGCAGTTTTTGAAAGCCGGGGCGGTTAAAGTTTGTTCCCGTATAACCGTCATCCACATAACTGCGGGTGTTGGAGAAGCCGTGTTCCTTTGCGTATTTCTGCAACAGTTTCTTTTGATTCACGATAGAATTGCTATCGTTATCCGTTCCGTCATCACGAGATAGTCGGCAGTATAAAGCAGTTATGCCGACATTATCTTTTTTCTTCGACTGCATTTAGTCCTCCTTTCCGGCAGTCGAACACACATATTCTACTGCCATTTTACTCGGTGGTGATTCGTCCGTCAAAGGTACGAAATCACTTGTTACAATTCTTTTGAAACGGTCGGTAATTGTCGGGTGGTTTCCAACTTTGGTAGTCTGAAATGACGAACCGACGATATACTTGACTCCGTTTATCACATACTCATTTTCTTGCTGTGCAAGACCACATATAAATTTCATAATATTTCCTTACCTTTCATCACGATTTTTTCTTGCTCGTTCACGGCGTTGATAATCTTCGCCAATGAGCTTTAAGATTGCATTATATACATCTTTTTGGGTATAACTCTTAGGGAAGAAACGGCGGACATCTTCAAAGGGAAAACTGATACGTTCCTTTTGGTTTGCCTTTTCTTCACTCATAACGGCGAAGATCTTATCCGCATTTAGCTGACCTGTTTGAGATAATTTCTTTAGCCGCATTGACTGCGAGAGTGACGGAGTGCAGTCCTCACTCTCAATGATACTCATTAAATCGTACTGCTCCTGTTCTTTGATATAGGATAACTCCACAGCAGGAGTAAGTGCGATTCGTTCTTCATCCACAAGCTTTAACAGTTCAGGGATAAGGTTAGTTAAGCGAATATAGCGAAACACTTGGTCACGGCTTTCGTTTGCCACTTTGCCAATCTCGGTAGCGGTATCCGACTTTGTCGCAACTTGCGACGAGGTTAAATCGGTTCGTTTGCCTTGCTCTTTCAGAGCCTCCATTTTCATTTTGTAAGCGAAGGCTTTTTCGCTCGGTAAAATCCGTTCTCGATGCAGATTGCTGTCCACAACGGCAATCGCCGCTTCGGTTTTGCTATAGGGATAAATTAAGGCTGGTACTTCTGTAAGTCCCGCCCTTTTACTTGCGTGTAATCTTCGGTGTCCCGATATTACTTCGTATTCATCGATGGTATTATCTTTCAGTCTTACGATAAGAGGGGTGATAATGCCTTGCGACTTAATACTTTCCACAAGTTTCTCCATATCCTCATTGTCTGTAACTTTGAACGGATGACCGTCAAAATCGTGCAGTTTATCTATGGGGATACGGGCGGACTTTTTCTTTTTGCTTCCATTTGGAATTTCATACTGTGTCATAGATTTTAATCTCCTTTCTGTATTTGATTTCTTAGAATGGGGTTTTAGGGATATCCCTAACGAGTACTGTTTTGCGCCGATAGGAGTACAAACAGTCTGCTCGCTAAGATGATGCAATTACTCCGAGCCTTTTCAAGGTTAATTACTCCTATTAGCGCTTTGCCGTTCTCCCGAATGTCCGTTAATTCCTAACCCATAGCATCTCTATACATCGTTTTCGCTCGCTCTTTAAGAGGTCTTGGCGTAGTATCTACATTCGGCAACGGGTATTCAATTTTCAAAGTGCAACTGAGGTTATATGTCACATTCATATTTCGGCTAAGTAGTCCAGAGAAAAAATAAAAAGCCGTTATGTATCAACACTAATCATCGACGGGAGCGTTTAGCTCTCGCTTCAAATCAGATGCTCATACATAACGGCTTTGAATTAATTCAAAAGACCATACTGTTTGTGTTGACTCAACTCCACCTTAAACAGTACAAAAAATTCACGGTGGCGAGTCACGGTTTTCTCAAAAGAGATTACCGGCGGTATAGTGGACTTGTACCTAACTACACCTCTACGAGGACATCATATTCAGTTGTAATCCCTCTGTGAGGGTATTTCAGTATACATGACAGAACATTCGTTTGTCAAGAGATTTTGTCGCAACACGAACACTTTTTAGTAAACGCCCTACAAAACACAAAATCCTACTGTTAATAAAATCACTTGTTTTCAATCCATTCCCAAATATCAATTAGGTCAATGTATATAATTCCTTCTTCAACCTCGTAATGTTTTTCACAAGTTGTTCTTGTCAAACCTTCATCATCAATAAATTCTAACGCTTTAGTTATTGCCGACAAAGCGTGCATATTGTAAAACGTTCTATCGTCACTTGAAGAAGCATCTCCTCCATTATATCCATTTCCTTTATAAACACCTTCTTCAAAGTAAGCAAACTCAGAATCATTTTTGGTGCTATATAATATGACATAACCCAAAGTGTTTTCATCGTGTCCGTAGTATTTTTTTGAAATGCAAACGACAGCATTTATCTCTTTAACATTATCAATTTTCTTGGTTTCTCTAATGTATTTAGCCGCTTCCGATTCTATTGGACCCCCAGCAAACAAGCTAACACAGACTACGCAGATCACAATAACCGCTGCAATTGCGCCGATACCTATTAATTTTTTCTTGCCGATCTTTTTAATTTTATCAAATACAGACTCTTTTTTATGTAAGACACATCCACAGTGAATACACACTTTAGATGTATCAGAAATTTCTTTTCCACATTCAGGACAATTAAATAATGCCATTATAATACCTCCGATTCATTTAATCTTTCGTTAACGACGCTTGCGAATACTTTACATAACTATATCCTGTTGGATAATCGTCTTTGGGTATAAGCGTAGAACAAATAACTTTTTCACCACTTGACACAGACGGCAAAGACATCAATTGGCTATACATTAAATTGCCACTCTTGTCATAAAAACCAACATTAAAATATCCGTGAACAGTAAAGCTGTTATTGTTCCGTACTTCACAAGACATTTTTCCGCCGTGCGCTCCCAAACTTGCAGAAAAATTCGACATTTTCAGATTATTAAAAATTGTAGAAGCATTTGCGGAATTGTCTGAGGAATAAGAGTTGTGATAGTTGTAAGTACTTTCTTTATTTGTGTTTGATTCCCCAATTTTAACAAAAACTATAAGACATATAATTGCTACTATGCAAACAAGGAACACAATCGGTCTTTTTGTGATGTAATCAATTGCTTTGTTAAAAAGTTGGTTATTATTTTGTTTCGAGATTGTATATCCACATCCCGGACATTGAGGCGCTGAATCAGAAACTTGTCTGCCGCATTCGGGACAATTAATGAGTGCCATTGGATGTCCCTCCATCGTTTTTCAGTTTCTTTAACCCTTTATACAATCCGACGCCGCCGACAATTGATAAAATCACAGCGCCAACGCTATGTAATGCCACATAAGTAACCGCTTCGTTATACATTTCTTTCCACCGGGATGCAAGAGAAGCATAACTGCTACCCAAAAATCCACTACTATGAGATTTTGTTTCTGCATACTGATCTGCATAATATGAAATATTCTCAATATAGTGGCTAAATTCACTGGTTGTTACAAGAGAAATTGCAACAATAATGAGAACAACGCTTACAACTATTCCTATATAAGCTTTCTTTTTTGTTTCAGCACTAATGTGTGGTTTTGCAGACAACATATACCCACAGTTTGAACAATATTGCGCAGTATCAGCCTGTTCCTTTTTACATTCAGGACATATAATCATTTAATAAATCCTCCCTCATTTTTCGTTTGAATCTCTGCAATAAAAAAGTGCGTGACCGAAGCCACGCACCGAAAAGCGCAACTCCGATTGTCGCCAAACAAAGCTCAAATAGAAAAGGATACCCTTATTACCATCCGAGTGGAGTTGCGTTTTTACCGAACCCATATCGGATGATAACCAAAAAAGGGCATAATATCCCCTTGATATAAAGTTGTCCTTTTCCTTATTCTGCTTTGTTTGGCTTAAATATTATACCACAAAATTATAACAAAATAAAGAGTTTTCAAAAAAATGTCGAATTTAATTCTTATAATCAAAATCTCAACTACATATTTTTTTGTAATTAAGGTATAGTTTTATAGAAAAAACGGCTTAACACCAATTAATGCTAAGCCGTTTTTAAGTCAGTGCTATGATTCATTTATTAATTTAGAGATAACATTTCATTTAACAATACTTGGTATATTTCCGGCAGAGAAACAATCATTAATTTATACCACGTTTCTTTTGTGAACTCGCCATTTTCAATACACCATATTTTATAGTGTAAATCTCTCGTTTCCGTGTACTGGTCAATAGGTATTCCATTTTGACTATCTGTATATTTCTGTAAGTAAACATCTCCGTTGTATTGATTTTGAGTATAGTCAATGTGAGAAAATCTATCTTTTTGAGGATAATACATCCCGTGCAAAAAGGTGGTAATAACATATCCGTTGGCTATATTCCTGTACGGCAATGTTTCTATCTCTATGTGCCAAAATTCTTCGTTTGTTTTCTGATCTACCCCTTGTTTAATTACCATAAGCAATTTATCTGATGTGTTTTCATCTATATGTACGATAATAGTCTTCTTCCCGGTGAGATTGCTTTTTTGAAAACTAAAATTAGGGCCACGGAATTTTGCAAAAGGAACACCGGTATAATCGTAATATTCTGCCTCCGGTACAGACAATCTTTCATCAATACGATATAATATATCACAATTATCAGTTTCGTCTTTTATTATTTTTGCAAACCCAACCATCTTATCGTATGGACTTAACATCGTCTTATTAGTAAATAAATTATAGTAATATCCTTTCCCGTCAAAGATAAGGCCATCTTTCTTAAAAATAGCACCATTCACATTTGTTAATCCGTACTGATTTGTTGAATATATAAACTCTTCTTTACCAACGATTTCTCTTATATCAATCTTGCTTTCATATAAATTATCAAACACAAATGACACTACGATTAGCGCAAGTACTTCCATATCAACCGCATCAACAAACGGTGTTATTATTTTTTGTTTATCAATCAAACTCATAAAATCCATTGACGATAATTCTTTCTTTGGCTTAAACAAAGTAATTGCCAAGAAATACGAACAATGAGATGAGTCGTTTTCAATCATATATTTTAGCAACATATCAACATCAATGTTGCATTCTTGGATTTGGTTTATTATGTAATCTCTGAATGGAATCATAAAAGGATCAATACATCCTCTTTCTGGTTTCATAGCGTAATATAATCCCATACGCATACGTATAGCCAATCGTTTATACATAATTTCTTGACATTCTTTAGATTCTGACATTTTTAAGAGAAAAAGTTCCGATTCCATAGCATACACCCATTTTCATTCTATTGATAATCTAAATTTTCTATCCTGTTTTTGATCTTTCTCATCCAATGCTTGGTTTATGTAATTCATATGCCACCAAAGTTTTTGACGAACTTTGTCCGGATAGGTACCATCTTTTTTTATTGCCTCTGTTTTCATCTGTTCGAATGCGGCTTGAACAAATTCTCCTGCATAACTCCAAATGGTCATATAATTTAAAAAGCATTGACCATCAGTATCTCTTCTTACATAATCAGCATCAATTTTAGTTATAATCTCAACCACATTGTCATCCAAAACAACTCTTGGATATACTGCAATTTTATCCTCTAATTCATAAGCTCTTACTAACGCAGAACCCCAAACCACCATATCATCAATATAAAAATCTCCAATAGTAACACCACCTCTGACAAGCCATCCAACGCTATCTCCAACAGACGAACATAAGAAATTAGAAACACAACCCAATAACGATAAAACATCATTGTTGATGTTATCACTTATTTCTTTGGCAATGATAATATTATCGGAAAAGATTTTGAATTTGATATCCGCAAATTTCTTTATACCGTTTTCGGATGCCAAACTCATTGTATGCTTGTATAGGTTATATAAGAGATTTAAGGAATCATCTTGTGCAATTTTATTTTCTCTAATACGATTTGTTGCGCCAAGAATATCTAAATAGGCAACAATATATCTTTTGGTTTCTCTGTTATATGGATCAACAGCTTGATTGATTTTCATCATTATCGTTCCTTTTTTATTGTATTTTAGTTATTATACCATAAATCTCAAGAATAATCTATTAGCTATTATAAAAGACGGCAGAGATTTCTCCCTGCCGCCGTTCTCGGTTAGTTATAAATTATATCGTTATTAACGATTTCCGTAACTCTGTTGCGTATGTTGTTCATCCGAGCTATCCACTCCATTTGATGATCCGCTTTGAGTTTTTCTGTAACACCCTCACGCTCAGCCATCTGTTTTACGAGCCGAAAAAACATATCCTCAGCCTGCTTGTCAAGATCAGCGAGGTATCCGTTCAATTTGCCACTTGTCAGCAGATTGATGTATAGGACTTTCCTGTGTTGCTTTATGTATTTTAGGTGTCGCTGTCCCCACAAACCGATAGTTTTATCTTCTTGTTCGGGGAGTGCAAGATCAGGCAAATAATAATCGCCTTGCAAAGTATAGCTAATGCCCGTTTGTTCATTGTAAATACGCTTTTCCATAATTAAGCCTCCTTGTATACCACTTTGAATTTCTTTTGTTTTGCGTTAAGGATTTTTAGTAACACTTCATCAACCGCATCGGTGTATTTACCGTCTGCAATAAGTTTGTTTCTCTTTTCGTTAAGGCAGTTAATAATCGTTCCTCTCTCGTAATCATCAAGCGCTATGTAGTACTTCTTTGACATATCTTTCACTCCTTTAACAAATCCTTAAACGGAGCTTCGGTTGATACGAAAGTATCGTATGTAAAGTTTGCTCCCAATCGAAATCCCATAATAAAACTGTCGAGATTCGATTCTCCGTTGACGATGCTCCAAGCATTAACAAAATCAAGAAACTTCTTTTTGTTTTCACCCGTTAGTGCTTCAGTCAGAAATTCCTCGTTGAGCATTAGAACTTCCATCTGCTTTTGAACTGTCTTGTTCTGCTTGGTGCTTCTTGCTTGTGGATCGATGTTGCCGTAATAGAATTCTTCAATAAATTTTGACATAATCTTGTTTCCTCGTTTCTGTAATTTAATTTTACGAAGAAACTTTAAAATACACAAATGTGCGAATGAAAAATATGTGTGTTTCTGCCGGTAATTCAACGCTTTTTAATCAAGTCCGTTATGAACCCCCGCACCAAGTCGTCGCGTACTTCATATAGTGCGCGACGACTTTTTATTTTACGTTAAAAAATCATATTTCCCTCTTTTTATACTGCGGAAGATATGGTAAACTATATGGTAGTTTATACGCTACTGCGAAATGAATAAAAGGTGGTATTTTCTTGAAAAAGCAACACAAATTCCTGTCACTTTTGATTGCCATCATTATGGTACTTTACTTATCCGTTCCCGCATGGGCAGCTGATGATTTGATCACCTCGCCTGCCCCCGTGGAACAGCCCAGTTTCTCCATAGGAGGTTTAGACAATAATGTTTGGGTCACCAAATACGGCAATCTGTACTGCGATTGTTCCGCAGACGCTTTCACAGCGGCAGTTTTCACTTGGGGCGACATAGTTACTGTAAAGATTCTTGACCACGAGTTGGTACTCCCCGTTGTTCCTGCCTATTCCTATGTAGATACAGGTGCCTCCGCCATCATCATGGGCAAATCCGAAACCGGTGATGCTACCGGCTACATATCTTTCGCCATCAACATGGGCAACTTCGCAGAAACCTACGGTATTGCCACCAAGCAGAACGATGCCGATGGCAACTGGTATTGGACGGCCATGGAAGGTGTAACCTTCCCCATAACCGTATCCTTTGAGATGGCTGAGCAGGGCGGCTACATGGCAGAGTATCTGCTGCGCGATCTCATCCGCACCAATGCCCGCGAGGATTACGCAGACCTCAGCGACGAAGAGTTTGCTAACTTCCGTCCCATTACCACCGGCGGCATGAGCGAAGGCGTACTGTACCGTTCTTCCAGCCCCATCAATCCCAAGCTCAACCGCAACACCTACGCTGATGCCGCCATCAACGCAGCGGGCGTAAAGACCATCGTCAATCTGGCAGACAACATATCTGTTGCCGCCGAATATGAAGGTTTTGCTTCTACTTATTATGCTGCTCAAAATGTTGTATATCTGTCGCTGGGTGCAGACTTCCAGGCCAATGATTTCAAAACAGGTCTGGCCGCTGCCCTGCGTCACATAGCCACCAACGAAGGCCCCTACCTGATCCACTGCACCGAGGGCAAGGACCGCGCCGGTTATGTCAACGCTATACTTGAGTGCTACATGGGTGCCACCTATGATGAGGTCGTTGCAGACTATATGCGTACCTATATCAACTACTACGGTGTGGAACTCGGCAGCGAGAAGTACGATGCCATTGCCAACAGCAACATAGTTAAGACTCTGCAGCAGACATTCAATGTAGCAGATCTTTCAACCGCAGATCTGCAGGCATGCGCCGCAGCCTACTTCAAGTCCATCGGTCTCACCGATACCGAGCTGGCAGCTCTCACCGCCAACCTGAGCGAGGACTACACTCAGGCCGAGCAGGCATCCTACACCGTAGCAAATGGCGACTCTCTGTGGAAGATCGCAAAAACCGTGTGCGGCAAGGGCTCCATGTGGAAGGCCATCTATGATGCCAATATAAACATCGTCAAGGAGCCCAACCTCATTTATGTTGGCCAGACCTTGATTCTTCCCGCAGCATAATCTCAGCAAATATAACATACACCCAATGTAAAACACCCATCAGAAAGGCATGTTTTACATTGGGTGTTTTTACTGACACATAAATTTATCTTGTTATACAATCATTTTTGATATAAAATTACAAGGTGCTTTCATCAACCGTAAGGATGTGTTTTCGTGGATACAAGAATAAGCAGATTTGGTCTTTCAAAGGCCAAACTAATCGTAACTGCCCTTTGTTGTCTTTTCAGTCTCATTTCGCTCTTCATCGTTTACAAGAACAACGGCGAGACTTTCGACTATTTTTACTGTCTTGCCACAATTCCATTTGTTTGTCTCCCCACTCTTCTCAGCATCATATTCAAGTGGAAGCTTAACTTAGGATTTTACATTGTTTTTTCGTTATACGCCCTCGGCCCCCTGCTCGGCGCAGTATATGCTCTGTACTACATTACATGGTGGTGGGACGATTTGCTCCACGCGCTTGCGGGTGTTCTTTTCGCTGTTTGCGGCGCTTACATCGCAATCGTACTGAACAGAAACGGCAAAACACACTACCTGCTTTCCGCCATGTTTGGCCTTTTCTTCTCCATGGGAATCGCCGTCTTATGGGAGCTTTTTGAGTACAGTGCCGACATGCTGCTCGGCAGCGATATGCAGGCTGATACTGTTGTAAACTATCTTGCCACAAAGGTAGGCAGAAACGATGGCGGGCTGACTGTATTCGAAGGCATTAACGATGTTGTAATTGATGGCAAATCTCTTGGTCTTGGAGGCTATCTTGATATAGGTCTGATTGACACAATCAGTGATATGGCCGTTGAAACGGCGGGCAGCATTCTCTATCTTATCTATGCCGTGATCGACCGCGAACGCCATCCTCTTATACTAAGCGTGAAAAAGCGCTGAGCGATTTTTCATAAATACGGACAAAGAAAATGGTACAGTTCAAAAAAAGAACTGTACCATTTTCATCGTGATAGATCAGCGCATTACCTCTGCGCTGTATTCAGTCATTCCAAAGAAGAACTTTCTCTGTCTTTCATTAGAGATTATGTGGACGGGTTTTACCTGAGTGGACGCGGTTCCCTTGGCGATCATCATGTCTTTATACAGCAGATAGGTTTCGGGTTCAAGGAAGTTGAGGCGAGTATCGCCGCAAACTTTGGACTTTACCTTTTGGCCCATAGAAGGGTTGGCTTCGGCTATATATTTCTCCAGAACTTCGCGGATGATTTTGGGGTTAAGCTCAGAAGGAACATTTTCGACCTCTACAAAATACTGATAACGCACGGGAACGGAGTTCATGTCAGGGTATACGGAATAATCGACAAGAGTGAAGCCAAGTTCATCAGCTGTGTTTTGGATGGCAGCGGTAAGAGCCTGCTCGGAGGTCTTTTCGCCCATGATACTTACAAGATGGTCTCTACGGGTAGAGTATGTAAGAGTGGGGGTGTTCTTGAACTTGCCTGCAATACGGACTATATCCTTCATTCTGTAACGGCACAGACCTGAGGTGTTTGTAACTATCAATTCGTATTCCTTGCCTTCTTCCACTTTATCCAGCGTAACGATCTGAGAGAAGTCGTCATCAGCTTCCAAGGGCAGGAATTCATAGAATACGGAGTCAGGAATGATAACCGTGTCATCTCTGTCCATAGCATAAGCGACCGTGAACAAACCCTCAGATGCGGCGATGCCGAACTTCAGCAGACGAATACCGTCATCGCCAATATAGCGCTCGTTCATCATCTTGTACTGGGCAGCAAAGGAGCCGGAGGCAATACCGATTACAAAACGCATCTCAGGCCACAGTCTTTTCATGATAGGTGTTTCAAAACCTTCTTCGAATATGGCTCGCAGCTCTGCCGCACGCTCTGGCATGGGCTTAAGCTCATTTTCCAGCTTTGCACGGACATCCTCGGGCATACGGATGGATGCGTCTATTGTACCCGTTTCTATATCATGGCAAAGCATCTTCCACTCTTTTTCGATATATCTCATCTGCTCCAGCAGGAAGCTGAAGAAGGTACCATGCAGGCAAACTGCACCCTTGTCCATCAAGGCATATCTGGCATGGAGATAACGAGTGTTGGTATCACCGCGGGGATAGAGAGCCTCATCGGGAGCGGTGAAAATATCGGGCAGCTTGGAACGCATGGATCTGGACTGCTTCTGAGAAATCGCGCCAAAAGTAGCACCGCAGGGCAGATACTGCTCCTTGTCGGTAGCTTCCATAAGTCGAATATGTCTGCCATTTGTGAAATCGGGGCCAATGGTACTCTCGATGACACCCAGATGGCAGTACTCGGTGTACTGAACGAAAGTTTCAAGAGCTTGGTCGCTCATAGGTATACGCTTTGGGGTTCCGGTTGTGCCGGAGGTTCTGTTGTAGTGGTGAATATCCTCGGCAAAGAAAAGACCGTTTTCGCCATTTTCGGTCATTCTAAGGATATACTCTACGTAGTCGTCATATGTGGTGATAGGCATTTTACGCTGGAAATCTTCAATGGAGTGCATATCCGCAAAACCCATTTTCTTACCGAACTCTGTGTCTTTGTTCATCTCCAGCATCTGCATAAGCAATGCCTCATTGTGTTTCATAGGGTCCTCGCAGATCTCACTGAGGTGGGCAAAAACTTCCTTGCCGATCTCAAGATTCTGCAAATTGGTCTGTTTTGTCTTATCCATATTACTAATTTATAACACCTACTTGTAGTGTATTAAATTTTCTTTTCCTTCGCACGGAGCAAATTCGTATACACGCGCTCGGGGATATTAAGGTTACCCTTTCCCGTGCCAAGAAATATATCAGGCTTTACCGAACCATGGAAATCGCTGCCTCCGCTTACCGACAATCCGTATTCCGAGGCAATCTCCTCCGCAATGCAAATCATTTCATCGGTATATGATGAGTGCATAGTTTCAATGCCAAATAATCCCGACTCGATGGCTTCTGGGAGAAGCTCCCTCAGTTCCTGCTCAGTCATATCCTGCAGAGGATGCGCCAAAATGGGAAGCACGCCTATCCGCCGAAGATCCTTGATCACGTCCGTTAACTGCAGACGCGACGGCGGCAGATAGAACCCGGCATCTTCGCTGAGTATTGTATCAAACGCCTCTTTTATAGACTGCACATACCCTTGTTCCAAAAGCTCCGCAGCCATATGCGCGCGGTTTGCGTTGCCATTGGGATTGCGCCGCTTGACATTTGCATAGTCTATGGCATAACCTGCATTGTTAAGTCTCTCAACCAATTCCATATTGCTGATTTCTTTCAGAACATGCTGTTCCTTTACTAAGCGTTCAATCGCGGCATAGTGCTCCGGCAAAACAAATAGTCCCAGCAAATGGAGTTCTTTACCTTTATAATCCGTTGAAAATTCAACGCCCGGTACCGCCGCTACACCAAGCTCGCGAGCCGTTTCCATAAATTCAGGTAAGCCTGCAGCAGTGTTATGGTCAGTAAGCGCAATGATCAATCCCAGTTGCTTGGCTTCGGTAACAATTTCCCGCGGAGTATACGTCCCATCCGAAAAAACAGAATGCGTATGAAGGTCGCACCGCAAGGAGCAAACCGATTCACTATATAGTTTATTTTGTTCCATGCGTCAACTTCTTTCCTATCAGTTCAACCGTTTAGTCTTTATGGGTGCAGTTTCTGCACCCCCACACTTTACATACCAATCAGCGGACTCAGTAATCCCCACAGCAAGTTACCCATCAGGCCCACCAAAAACAGCAGAACCATATAAATCAACATACTCAATTTACTGATGGTATCACGCGCAATTCCGAAATAGAAGTTAAAATGGCCATAGAGATTTCTCTCTCTGGATTCATTCCATTCATAAGTTATAGCATCGTCGCACTCAAAACCTTCCGGCGCATATTCGCCAAACAATTCCTTTTCCATGCGGTGAATACGATAACAATTGGAGTCATTAACCTGATAGTCATCCTGCAGCGACAGCGTTACAACTACTTTGTTTAATTTCTGTCTATGGAATGCGCCGATTTGGTTAATTTCATCCGGCAGCAATCGTGCCTCATTTACACGGACTGAGCAGGCATACTTTTCAGAAACAACCGGGCTGGTTATGAGATCGCGCAAGCGAGCAAAGGCATCACGCACATCCAGCTGCGGCCTAAACAGGCTGTCCAAATTTTTATGAGGCAGACGGAACATAAAATATGCCTCATCGTTATCCAGATAATCTGTCAGCGTATCAATCGGCACCGTAAGCAAGGTTCCACCTGCTAACGGTTTCAAAGTATAATCCGTGCATGAAATATGGACAAGATCCACCGTTTTTCCGTGGTAAGCCATCTCGGACGTATACTGATTTTTCATATAATCCAAAATGCATCTGGTGCTGAAAATAGCGCGAAATACATTTTCGTTTCTAAGATGATGCGAAAGATCCTCAACTTCTGTCTTCTCCACTTGAAACGGTATGTACAAATTAAAATTGCGCGTTCCTTTTATACCACGTATTCTTACCGCTACGTCTACATAACTTTTTCCCTTAGGATTAACCCATTCGTTCAAATAGAAGGTGCTTGTGTCTTCACCTGTAACCCATATAGCCCAGCCGTCATCGGCAAAGCTTTTTCTTTTTGCCATATTCGCACCTCTTCAGAGCAGCATCAAATATATTTTCTTTATTAATAATACAGCTGATCCACCAAAGGCAGCAGTTCATTCAGGCGCTGCTTGCACAGAGCAATAAGTTCCTGGCCGTCAGGTGTATTGAGTCCGTTGCGGCGAATGGTACGGCGCATCATACGGGCATAACCGATGATCTGCGCTTTGCGTGCCGCATCCATGCGTGCAGCCTCGTCCTCGAAATACTTCTCCATAAGCTTTTCCCAAATTTTCTCGGTTATCTCGCGGGGCAGGCCGTAGAAATCCATTGTTACCTGAGGATCACACTCACTGTAGCCAACAAAGCCGAGATAAATTGCGGCAAAATCAAAAATGGGATGGCCGTATGCCACAGTATCCATATCAATGAGAAGGGGTTCGCCGTCCTGAATCATAACGTTGTTGGCATGATAGTCGCCGTGGATCATAAACTCGGGTTCGGGAATCTCTTTCATCATAGCGACCAGCTTTTCCCACTGTTCTGCAGGCAGGTAGGGCTGCAGGAATTCTGCCCAATCCACGCCGGTTGCCTTAATGGGAGGCATCTCACCGGGCATTACCGGAGTGCTATGAATTTTCTTGAGCAAGTCGGTATAAATAGCTACGTTCTCTTCCAAACTATCGGGATTTGCAATCAGCAGCTTTGCGATAGACTTGGCGCTGAGAAGTTCCGCAACGGAGCCGTAGTAATCACCGACTTTTACTACATCATAAGGAATAGCGGTATTGATACCCTTGATAAATACCTTGCGGCACAGATCCTTTTCAAGTCTGATTTCTTCCAGAGATGCACCGTTGTGATAGATTTTTACTATAGTTTCAGGGTCATAGCGGTATACCGCACCGTTAGCACCCTTTGCGATCAGTTCGCAGCCGTCCAAAGAGAGACGGCGAAATGCCTTTTCTACGGTGATCATATCGGTAAAACCGGTCATATCGAGGATCTCATATACCTCGGCATTGACGTTAATGATTTTCAAATCTGCCGCATCTTTGCGCATACGCAGAACAACGCGAAGGCCTGCAGAAGAGAGATACTCCAAATTTTCGGCATCGAGAACACTCGGCATATCAGGGTGCGCCGCCTTGATTTCCTTGATCATTTCTTCCGCCTTGTCAGCGTTGGACGAATCAATGCGTCCGTTCAACTCCAAATACAGGATATTATCTTCAATACGTTCTGTTATAAGAGACATAATATTCTTCCTTTCAATTATACCCTGCTGTCCGGCCGAATAAATCGGCCGGACAGCAGCGACTTTTATAGGTGTTGCAGGTTACGTTTATTCGGCCACTTTGCCGTATTTTTCAAGACAATATCTCTCCAAATTTTCAGCTACCTTCTTTGTGTAAACTACCGCCTCAACAACGGTCTTGGGGCCGCTTACAACGTCGCCTGCAGCAAACACGCCGGGGATATTTGTCATACCGTTTTCATCTACAACGAAAAGACCTCTCAATGTGGTCTCGATCTGAGCTTCTCCGGAAGGAGCACTCTTCGGGCCCTGACCGATAGCAAGTATTACAGTGTCCGCCTCAATCAGTCGGTTCGAGAGCATATTTTCCTCGAACACTACTTCCCCGTTCTCATTTTCTATCGCTTCTACTTCTGCGCAGATAACACCCTCGTCTGTAATACGCAGTACGGACAGCAGGTGCTGGAATTTGACACCTTCTTCAACTGCCATCACAACCTCTTCATTAGCGGCAGTTATATCCTGCTCTCTGCGGTTATTGATAACAGTTACCTGAGCGTTGCTGTTCACACGAATTGCCGTACGTGCAGCATCCATAGCTACGTTGCCGGCACCAATTACAACGACCTTATCGCCAAGATCATGCACATTGGGCGCTTTGAGGAAATCAATTGCAAAATGCACATGTCCCAAAGTTTCGCCCAGCAGGCCCAAACGATTGGGCTTTGCCGTTCCGACAGCCAGGAATACTGCGCTATAGCCGTCCATGAACATGTCGTCAACGGACAGATTGGAGCCGATATAGCAGGAGGGCTTTACCGTTACACCCAGCTTGCGCAGAATATCTCTGTATGCATCTACCTTATCTTTGGGCAGACGGAACGCGGGAATACCGTAGCGCAGGACGCCGCCGATCTGATCCTGAGCCTCCATAAGCGTTACCTGGAAACCTTTTTTGGCCAAGATAATGCTCATGGTAATTCCTGCAGGACCTGCTCCGACAACAGCTACGCGTATGCCGTTCTTCTCAGGCTTGGAACAGTCAAATTCGCTGATATACTTTCCGGATATGTACTGCTCGATTTTAAAGAAAGGTATGGCTTTCTGCTTGGCGCCTAGAACGCAGTTGCCGAAGCAGTTATTTTCATGAGGACATACTATTGAGCAGATAGCGCTCAGAGGATTATTTTCAAAAAGCACCTCTCCCGCTTCCGCATCCTTATCCTCGAGAAACAGTTTCATGATTTCAGGAATATCCGTCGAAATCGGACAAGCCTTTTTGCAGCGAGGCACTTTGCATTTCAGACATCTGCCCGCTTCTTCCAAAAGCGTAGAGCGATTTTCTGTTGACAAATTACTCATAAGTTCTCCCCTTACTGCACTTTGATCGTCAGTGTCAATTTGTTCATACCGCCGGTATATTCGTACTCAACGTCATCCATCATCTTGCGAACCATAAAAATACCCAGGCCGCCGATGGCGCGATCCTCCGCAGATGCGGTAATATCCGGCTCTTTCGCATCCAAGGGATTATAAGGCTTACCGTTATCGCGGAAAATCAGACGCAGAGTATCATCTTCTTTCAGAATCCGTACCTGTGCCTCGGTTGCGCCGCTGTAACGGACGATATTAGAATAAATCTCGTCCACCGATACCATAAGCTTTGCGGAAAGCTTCATGGGCACCTCAAACGCCTCCAGATGCTCCTCCACAAAAGCAGCTACCTGCTGAACGGTTTCCATTGTGGGATTTACAGACAGCATTTTATTTTCCACCTCACTCAAACGAACGCACAACATCGTAATGTCGTCAAACTGTTCAGCCTCGCCTTGGAAAGCATCTACATCAGCTTTTACCTTTCTGCAGATTTCCTCCACCGTCATGCCATGGGTTTCGTTCAGGCTGGCAAGCAGACGATCCTCACCAAAGAGCTGTTTATCGATATTATGTGCTTCGGTAACACCATCGGTATAGAGATAAATCTCATCACCCTGCTGAAGCTGGAGCTGCTGCTCCTTGTACCGAACGCCCTCCATACCTGCCAGCACAAAATTGGCTCTGCCCTTCAAATATTCGTAAGATCCGTCCTTATGACGCACTACCGGAGGATTATGACCGGCGTTGGCATAACGAATAAGTCCCGTTTCCAAATCCAAAACACCCATCCAAGCAGTAACAAACATACCGGCCTCGTTATTTTCGCAAAGCTGGGCATTGACCTGCGTAAATACCTCGTTTACTGCAAGTCCGCTCTCTGCGTGGCTCTTGATAAGTGTTTTGGAGGTCATCATAAACATGGCGCCGGGAATACCCTTACCGGAAACATCCGCCACCACGAAAGCCAGATGATTTTCATCCAGCAGATAGAAATCGTAAAAATCGCCGCCGACTTCCTTTGCCGCATCCATGCTGGCAAAGATACTAAAATCCTTGCGGGTGGGATAGGGCGGAAATACAGATGGCAATGCAGAATGCTGAATCTTCTTTGCTATTTCCAAATCTTTATCAAAACGGGCCGCAGCCTCGTCGATATAGCTTTTCAAAGTCGCAACCGTGGAGTTGATATCGTCCGACAGCGAAGCAAACTCTTCATTATCACGAACATCAACGGTTACGTTCAAATTACCTTCGGTGATTTGAGCAAGAGACTCATTGATCTTGCGAATGTTTTTAACTACAAGTTTCTTGATAAGTACAAAAATGTTGGCAAACAATGCTGCAAATACCAGCGTTTCCATAAATGCCAGCATATAAACAGATGCGCTCTTGGAGAAAAGAGCTTCTTCCTTGCTCATAACAGCGATGATGTAATAGCCTTCGCATTCTGTATACATCACGAAAGAGGGAGTTCCGTATATCTCACCGGCAACACGCTCTCCGGGCTGTATATTCATTCCACCAGTATCGCCGAAAATGGAAACATTCTCGCCTTGATGGCCTTCGCGGTCACTTACGATCATTCCGTTTTCATCGCAGATGATGATGAAGCCTTCCTGACCGATATGGCGGTTTTCAGCAGCGTATTTTACCTGCTCTCTAATCTGATCATAGAAAGCAGCAGTATCATAGCCAACCTGAAGGAACCCATTCTCCAAGGCTACGCCTGCATACTTGCGATATACGTTGGAATCATGAGTAATTGGACGATAGTCCTGAACAAAGTCATCCGTACCATACAGCAAGCCCATAAATTCAACCGACTGTGCACCCGAAGCCATGTTAAACCCAACATACTCAGGATTCGAGCTGACCGCAATAATTCCATTGCGGTCTACCACATTGATATCGGTAACGTCATACTCCTGCGCCAACGCAAGAAGCTCCTCATGAGTTGCATTCTCGGGAAGTTCAGCTGCTATTGCCTTGGTAATATTCATGAGATTGCGGTTTGAAACGTCTCGGATGTCATTGCATACGTCGTCTATGTTTGCCTTGAGCGTGTAATCCACTGTAGCGTAAGCGATTTGATTTTGAAATGCTTGAGTGAAAAATGTTGTAACCACAAATGCCAGTACCACACATACCAGCAGCCAGCGCTGGAATGTTTGCGCTATATTCTCCTTACGGCTGTTGTCATGCTCGTGCTGTGCGCTGCGCTTTACAAGGAAAGTGATTGCAAGAATGGAAAGCATAACGGAGACACCGTTTGCCGCAATCATCGGGATAGCACAAATCTTTACAATAGAAAAAGCTCGATGAATATCATCCGCATTCGTCAGGAAAACCAGCAGCATGTGCAAAACTTCTGACGTTACACCTACAGCCAAGCCATAGAACCAAGAAGCTTTCTTGTTGTCCATCATGAACCTTCTGACACCTGCGCCGAAAATACCGGCTACGATCGTGCCAACAGAGCAAGCAACTCGGGTGTAATCACCTGCAGGGGTAAACCAGCGTTCCACACCGCCTACAAAACCCGCAATAAGACCGGAAGGCCATCCGAAAATAAGGCCGGCGGTCAGGGGCGCTGCATTTCGTACGTTCAAAACGGCTCCATCTACGGGAATGCCGAATTCCGTTGCCAAAATGGCCACAACACCAAAACTTACGCCTATTATGGCTTGTTTCCAAAGGTTAGAAAGCTCTTTGAAACGGCTTTTCTTCTCGGCCTGATAAAATCCGATCGCCAACAGCATCGGCAAAAGCGATGCCGTTATGAGGCGAAATAATGTAATTCCATTAAGCACCTCAGCGGTCCTCCTTCACAACAGATTTATTCAATGGTCAAAATATCAGCAAAGCCGGTAATATCAAAAACTTCCATGATGGTTTCGTTAACATGGGTCAGCTTCATGCTGCCCTGTGCGTTCATCATCTTCTGTGCCTTGAGAATAACGCGCAGACCTGCGGAAGAAACGTACTCCAGCGCGCTGCAATCCAGTACCAGTTCGTTGATACCTGCAATGCATCCATCGATGGTAGCTTCCAGTTCAGGGGCAGTAGTGGTATCCAGTCTGCCAATGATTTTCAGAGTAGCTGCAGTAGCGGTAATAGTCTTTTCGATAGTCATAATTGAAGTCTCCTTAATATATTCAGATTTTTTGTATTAACAACAGTTATTTTATAAAGCCTCGCAATTTTCAGTTGAGCTTTTTCTTTCGAGTAAGAATTCTGTCAATTCCGTAGAACAAATAGCCCACGGCCATAAATGCTATAAGCATCAGCAGTGCCCACTTTGCAACGCCGCCGATACCCTGCGTTTCCAAATTAACAAAGAAATAAGGGTAAATCAGAGGAGTATTGGTGCCGGGAATCAAAATGGACGTATCAAACTTCAGAATTGCAGCCTGAATGAAAATAAACACCAGGTATGCCAAGGGAAATCCTGCGCACGCAATGGGATAATACTTCTTTACTCTTCCGCGCTCACGGAACATAAACCAGTCTGCAATATACATTACAGGCAATACAACGTGGGCCAAAATGCTGCCAACACGCCAGTTCAGCTGAGGATTGCGGCCCTCGGCACCTGCTAACAGTGCATTGAACACCACGAAAGTTAGCAGGATCGCCATAACACCGATAAATTTAAGCAGCGGCGCTACGGTCACATAACTGTCATCTTTCTTCTTTGCAGTTTGAATCAGCTGCGCAAGCATGACAGCGATGCAGAAATAGTTGCTCAGGTTTGTAAAATGAACGTAGAAGTCCCAGCGGATCATGGTGTAATCATCAAAGATACCAAAGCTGGCAACAATGCCAACAAGACCCAGCGCGCAGTAAAAGGATTGATAAATCAGCTGCGCAGTTCTATTCGTCTTCATATTAAATTCCTTTCCGATCACAACTTGAATCAAATCATAATTTGTTCGCCCGCAGCGTATTTGGCGCGGATTCCGTTACGGTCCAGTTCCAAATATACGGCACGTTCCAAACGCTCCGTTACGTTAAGTTCCTGCGGGTGAGCAAGAGTCGTGTCATCAAGTACTACGGCGTCGAATTCGAAACCTTCCTCAAAGCTGCCAACCTTACCGAAGAACTCACCGCCGCCCATTGTAGCCATATAAAAGGCTTCGGGAAAAGTGATGGGTTTTACGCTTTGATCTACGTGACGCCAATACATTTTGGATACCTGTATAGCATCCGTCATAGCGCGGAATATGGAATCACTGTGACCTCCTGCCACGTCACTGCCAAGACCGACGTTCATATCCATATCCAGATATTTACGAATCGGCGCAATTCCGGAACTGAGGTTCATATTTGATGCGGGACAGTGCGCTATGAACACGCCGTTTTTATGCATCAATTCCACTTCCTCCGGGGTGGACCAAACACAATGGGCCATGACCGTTTTTACATCGGTGTTGATATCGTCATTCTTACCGAAAAGGTCATAATCATTATAGGCATCGCCATAAAAGGCATTGTTGGGTCTCAGGAAATGGACAAAATTTATTTCTCCGGGGCTTTCGGACAGATGAGACTGCACCGGAATACCGTAGGTCATTTGAATTTGCTTGAGTTCCTCCATGAGTTCGTCTGTACAGCACGGAATAAACCGAGGGGTCAGTATAGGTTTTGTGCGGTGGAATTTACCTTTAACTGCATTGATCCAGCCGAATGTGGTATAGGCGGACATTTCCGCGCTTTCCTCTTCCAGTGCCTCCGTTGCTTCACGATCCATATTCACTTTTCCCACATAGCTGATAAGTCCGCTCCGTTCCATCATATCCATGAGAAGTTCCGTGGCGGGACGGTGGCGGGTCGCAAATATGACCGCGCGGGTGGTAGCGCCCGCTTTGAGAGCATTTACAAAGATTGAATATGCTTTCTCCGCGTATTCCAGATCAGCATATTTTTCTTCTTCAGGAAACGTGTATCGATTGAGCCAGTCCATCAGTTCCAGATCCATACACATTCCTCTGAAAGCATACTGAGGGGCATGGATATGAAGATCTACCATACCCGGAACTATGAGGCTGTCGCCGTAATCCACTATCGGCAATTCGGCATACTGCCTGGGCAGCTCCGAAAATACGCCCTTGGATTTTCCGCCTACGCAAATGACGTACGCATTTTCTCGGGTAATCAGCTCGCTTTTGCTTTTGCTGTAGCATACGTGACCTTTAAGCACAAAATCCTTCACGCACTACTCCCCCTCTTTTCTAAGTCGATGACAGCTGAGTATCACTCTATGGTAAGAATATCCGCAAAACCGGTAATATCAAAAACCTCCATGATATTGTCATTGACACCGATAAGCTTCATGCTGCCCTGAGCATTCATCATCTTCTGAGCCTTAAGGATAACGCGCAGACCTGCGGAAGAAACATATTCCAAGGCATTGCAATCAAATACCAATTCCTGAACGCCGGCAACACAAGCGTCAACAGCAGCCTCCAAAGAAGGTGCGCTGGAAGTATCCAGTCTGCCGATAATTTTCAACACGGTAGTAGAACCATTTACAATTTTTTCGATAGTCATAACACATTCTCCTCGTTTTTATTAATCTAAATTTTTTCTTAATCTTAAAGTTTCCAAAAGCAGTTGTTCGCCGTCGGGCAAGACAAAACAGCCGTCTGCCCCTGCTTCAACGGCTTTCTCTCTAAAATCATCTGTTTTCGCGATAATAAACACCGGAAGATCCGGTTTTTGTCTGTGCAGCATCTTCACCAAATCCATGCTGTTTGTTCTTCCTATCTCTGCTTCCAGAAAAACAGCATCGACTCTATTGTTCAATACATCATGCGGCACATGACTAAGATCTGTATGCTGATAAACAGTACTACCCGGGAATGCCGAAACCAAAAGCTGCGTTAATTTTTCCAGCTGTATTCTGCAACTATCTGCTGTTACAAATTTCAATGGCTTCACCTCAAATTTTCCTTCATATTAAAGTAGTTTACCATACGAAAGGATGCAGAAAGGGTACACAAAAATCTTCTGCAGACTTAAATTAATTACATTTTTTGACTGTCGGTATAATCATACCACGAGTAAAAAAACGAATCAAGCGGCAGACCAATAAACAGTCCGCCGCCTGATTCGCTATCAAGGCTTATCTTTATGTTATTCCGCAGATATTACTCTTCCTCTGCCACAACTATTGCCTGCTTCATCCATTCGTCAAAGCGCAGAAGAACCATGGACAGCTGCGCTCTTGTTGCGCTATTCTTGGGATCCAATACCATGCCTTGGCCGTAAGTATCGTTCTCTCCCTCGATCAGGCCCGAAGCACAGGCCCACTGCATTGCCGGAATGGCATATTCGGATATTTTGAAAGTATCGTCATAGGAGAGGATATTTACCTCCTCGCCTGCGGAAACGTCATAACCCTTATACTGGGCGTAGCGCCAAAGGATAGTAACCATCTGCTCGCGGGTAAGCGCATCCTCGGGGCCGAATTTTCCGTCTCCGTATCCGATTGCAATACCGTTTGCATCAGCCCATGCGATGGCACTAACCTTGTGAGTTTCGCTGAAAACATCGGTAAATCTATCCGTATTCTCCACCTCGGGTCGTCCGTCTATGCGCCAAAGGGCGTTAACGGTAACTTCACGGCTTGCCACGTCATTGGGGCCAAAATAACCGTCTCCATAGTTGGCTATAAGTCCCTTTTTAATAACATAGTTCAAGCCTTCGCGATACCACTTCGTCTCGGGGAAATCGTAGGTTTTTCCTTCCAGCTTTGCGTAGCAGGGCATAAATGCCATATCCAGCGCCTGCAGCCAAGTCAGACCGTTGGCGCGCTTGACATCGAGAGTGTTTATCATTACGTCGCGAGTGCGCAGGCGCTTGCCGGTATCGGGACTCATTATGCTGCTGACCGTGCTGATAACGTAGTATTTACCGTCAACCTTACCAAGGTATATCATCTCATGGCCCGGGAAGCTCAGTGCCGCGCCCAAGGGAAGCTCATCCAAAATTGCGCACTTTTCTTCGATAGACATATTGTTCATGTCGATCTTTTCTATGTTCATATTCCACTGCCAGTTGCCGTTGCGGCCTATCTCAAGACCGAAGCAGGCATAAACGGTGCGAACCATACCGGAGCAGTCCTCTACTCCCATCATACCGCCCCAGCCGTAGGCATCACCCAGGTTCTGCAGAGTTACCATGGCGATATTCTCCGTAGTAAGAGGCAGGAAGCCCACATTTACCTTTGCGGTTTCGGGGATCAGCGCCATTTTCTTTTCATAGCTGCCATCCTCTCGGCGAACGGGCAGATAAACAACATAGTTGTGATATGTATATCTGTTATTTACAAGCTGATCGGGTTCCAGATCGGTAACAAGTTCAAGCTTTGTGCCCTGAGCCAGCATACGACGCGCAGTCTCGGGAGCGGTGAAGGACTCGTCGGTATATTCCTTATTGCCGTATACCACCAGAGTTTTCTCCTCGGGTATTACCCAGGCAGAGAGCCACTCTTCCCTATCAGCACATATAGCCACGTCCTCAGCAGGTATCCAGCCGGAGCAATCGCGGCTGCGAGCCATATAATACTTTCCGTCAGCAGAGGTAAGATAAATAACCAGAGGATCGTTCACCTGAACAGCGCTCAGATGCTGGTAGTTAAAATCCAGATCCTTGGGGTCATCCCACAGGGGATCATCGGAGGGAAATACCTGCAGGGTTGTGCGCTCAACCGCAACTGCGTAACGTATGGGCATCGTAGCCTTTACGTTGGGATCGACGCAGTTATCGATCATATTCTGGAAATAAGACCAATCGGCAATTTTGCCATCGGGGCTGTATATCCAGCCGTAGTAGTACTCAGCATCCGCAGTTGAGGATTTTTGCACCATCTCGATTCTTGCAGGGCCGTCAAAGGTTTCGGAAATGGTACGCAGATCCATTACCATAGTTCCGGATGCAATATACGTATCCTCATTGAAGGCCTTGATCTCTTCTGCAGTCAAGATGATTTCCTGCGCATCCTCATACAGATCCACCCAATAGGAAGCATCGGACATTTCTGCCGTTACACCGGGCATATATCTTATCCCCGCTGCAGCAGCAGGCAGCGACAGCGTAAGTGCCATAACAACACACAGCAGCAAAGCAGTTATTCTTCTAAATCCAAATTTACAACGCATAGTTATTCCTCCTTACTGTACGGGCTTGACGGCCACGAAGCATTTATCTCTTGCGTGGTCAGGCGCATCACCGAAGAAGTCAAAGAAGGTGAAGTTATAGATAAATCTCTCTGCACCGTAAACTCCGTAACCATCCTGATTATGATCGGTGGTGTCGAAAGGATCAGCAACGATGATAACGTCATCGCCTTCGGTTTCAGTTCCCATGGTGTCATAGCCGATAATTACCTGCCAATGTCCACCCCAGTCATTCCAGCCAACTATAACGGGAATGCCTGCCGCAATGCGCTCGCGTATGAAGGTCAGGTCAATGGTATCAGGATTCTCGGCATAGTCATAGGTAGTTTCCAGCTCAAAGCCGCCTACAGCTTGGAACATATCAATTATCTGATCCAAACAAGTTCCTATATGCTGTTCTTCATGATCTTCTCTAAGCGCGGCAAGGCTTTCTTCGTCCCAATCGCCACGCTTTCCAAAATAGTTCAGCACCATCTCGGTGCAGCTTACACCGCAGGACCACCAGCTGGTCTGCTGAATGGTTTTGAAGTTGGGAATGATATATAATCCGTTTCCGGATTTAGCATTGTAAAAGTCTGCGTGATAGAAGTAAACAGAATCTTCATGATCCAGCTCCCTTTCTACCTCATTGGCACCGCCGTCAGCATAGTTGGTACGGTACTCCATCTTCATTTCGTCGCTGTAGTTACCTGCGATATCTTCTTTTTGAGTTGCCAGCAGCCAACCGACGGCTATGCCTATCAGCAGCACAACTATAATCAATACCGCAACAACCGCGTTTCTTTTTTTCATAAACTACCTCTCGTTCCGAGTCAGTGGATTTGTGCCTCCACAATATTTCCCAGTTTTTCTTCGGGTTCGTAACGATAGATGATACTTTCAGTGGCTCGCTCTGCCAGCAGCATAGAAAGTTCGTTATCCGTCTGCGTCGGGTCAAATGCCTCACCGCTGTATCGGATCATAACATCCGCATCGTCATGTTCTTCCGAATACTCTATGGTTACCAATATCTCAAAAGGCGCTTTCATTCGGCTCAAAATTATCTGCACGCACATTTCTTCAATGTATGCTTGAATGTTATATATCGTGCGCTGAGAAATACGATGTTTTCTGCCGAATTCTTCAATTTGAGTATTGAAGCCGATAAAGTCAAAATCTGCGGATGTAATGGTATACTCCAGCACCTTCAAATGACGGATGAACTGGCGCGTACGCTCCTTGATGGGAGCATCGAAAATCTGCTCGGGAGGGCCATCTTCATATATGCCACCCTGATCCATATAGAACACACGGTTGCATATCTCTCGGGCAAACTTCATTTCATGGGTAACGATGATCATGGTCGTTCCCTGCTTGGCAAGATCACGGATAACAGCCTGAACTTCGCCTATCATCGTAGGGTCAAGCGCGGAAGTAGGCTCATCAAACAGAATTATTTCAGGCTCCATTGCCAAAGTGCGGGCAATGGCTACGCGCTGCTTCTGTCCGCCGGACATTACGTCCGGATAATTGAGGGCCTTATCTGCCAGACCTACCTTACGAAGCAGCTCAATACCTTTGTCATAGGCTTCCTGCTTCGACTTGCCAAGGAGATCCATGGGAGCTGACATGATATTTTCTATGACCGTCATATGAGGAAACAGATTGAAGTGCTGGAACACCATGCCCATCTTGCGGCGAATACGGGCAACGTCACAGCCTTTTTCCGTGATTTCCTCTCCGTCAACGAAAATTTTTCCCGAAGTAGGTTGCTCAAGCATATTGATGCAGCGAATCAGCGTAGACTTACCGGTTCCCGAAGGGCCGATAACTGAAATGACATCGCCCTTATGTATCTCTACGTTTACATCTTTCAAAGGGACAGCCGTGGGGTATTCTTTTCTCAAATGCTCTATTCTTATCATTCAGTCTTCACCCCTTTCAAAATACTTTCCGGCTTGCGGCGTTTGGGCTCAAAGTGCACCTTTATTCTGCTCAACAGCAGCGAGAGGATCCACGTCAGTATGAAATAGATCACAGCCGTTGCTATCAGCGGGAAGAACGCCTCGTAGGTATTGCTTCGAATAATATCGCCCATTTTAGTCAGGTCATTGACCGCAATGTAGCCTACCACAGCCGTTGCCTTGATCAGTTCTACAGCCTGACCGCAGTAAGAGGGCAGGAAAACACTCATGGCCTGGGGGAAAATAATACGGAAAAATGTTTTATTCTTTGTGTAGCCCAGTGCGTAAGCAGCCTCAGTCTGGCCGCGGTCGACACTGCCTACAGACACTGTCATATGGTCATAAACGAAGGCTCCGAAGGTAAGCGCAAATCCGATTATAGCCACCACGATTCCGCTCATATCGCGTAACTTTCCGAATACCACATAAAACAGTATCATCAAAATAACAACGACGGGTGTACCTGCGATAATGCGGGAATATACCTTAGCAATTCCCTTTGCTGTCATCTGCAGCAGTTTTACGTCAGAACGGCTGAGCATATACAGGCCGAAGCCTACCAGCGTTCCGGCGATAGCTGCGCAGATACTGATGAGCATGGTGATTCCAATACCTTCAAGCAGCAGTTTCCAGCGATCCTCGCGGACAAAGGTTTTATTGAAATCTTCCTTAATTTCATCCCAGAAACCTGCTTCCGCTTCCTGCTTGGCACCCGTATATACAACGGCTAATCCGTCGGCAGAAACGTGCGAATCTGTAAACCGGACGCTTTCGGCTCTCTCAGGAGTTACTGTGATGCCGCTTGCACCGATATCAAATTTGCCGCTTGCAACGGAGGGGATCAGCGCATCAAATGCCATGCCTTCTATCTCAAGACGGTAACCGTACTCACGGGCAAAAATTGTTAGCATTTCCACTTCATAGCCGGTAAAGCCATGGTCATAGCGGTAAGTCAGCGGACGCATTCCGTTTTCTACCGCTACCCTGATGGTGCCGTTTTCGCCCGCAAGTCTTTCGTAATCGGGATGCTCTGTAGGCTCGGTATCAGCAAACCACTTATTTTCCAGCGCCTCCAAAGTACCGTCCTGCTTAGACTTAGCTATAAAGTCATTCAGCTGCCCCAGAAGGACTTCATTGCAGGGTTCCTTAGTGAGTATAAGCGCATTGGATACCGTTCCTACGGGAGTTTCCAGCGCCGTAACGGGGGCATTTTCCCAACGCAGACTTACATAAAGCGGTCTTTCAAAAAATGCCACATCCACTTTGCCCTGCTCCAGCGCCAGCAAAATATCCGCAGAGGTGCTGAAGTATTTCTTCTCGGCATTGGGGAAATCTCTATCCGCTATTTCATCCCATATAGTACCCGTCCAAATGGCAATGGCTGCGTTTTCAATGTCTTTCAGCGATGTTATCCCCTGCGTCTTCACTGCAGCATTCTGCTTTTTGGCAACCATGACCACATCTACCGTCAAATGGCTCTCGGTAAAGTCAACGCTTCGCGCACGCTCTTCGGTGATGGTAACGGCACCTGTTCCAATGTCATATTTACCGGTTGTAACTCCGGGAAGGATAGTTTCAAAGGTAACGTTGGAAATCTCCAGATCGTATCCGTACTGCTTGGCAAAAAGCCACAGAAGTTCCATCTCATAACCGGAGAGTTCACCGTTTTTGATATAGGAAATCGGCTTCAGGTCGGTTGCCGCAGCCACGCGCAGCGTTCCGTTTTCTCCCGTAAGTTCTGCGAAATTCGGATGCTCTGTAGGCTCGGTGCTGCCCAACCATTTATCGTTAAGAGCCTGCAGCGATCCGTCTTCCCTCATACCGAGAATAAACTGATCAAGCTGTTCACGCAGCTGTGCCGAACTTTCATCCTTCTTCAAAATGTATCCTGCATGGGTCTGGGCAATAGGCTCGGGAATAACCTCTATGTTGGCGCCTTCCCACAAGGCCGCAGCAACATAAGTATTTTCCGAAATAAAGCCATCCACTTTGTCTTGCTCTACCGCAAGAATCATATCGGACATCAGCGTAAAATACTGACGTTCGGAGTTGGGGAAGAGTTCCGCGGCAAAGTCATCGAATACCGAGCCGGTCAGAACGCCTATTGTGGCCTCCTCGAAGTCAGCCAGCTTTTTTGCAGTACCTACAGCAGCATTAGTCGCTCCCTTTGTAACCAGCACAACGTCAAACTCGGCATAAGGCTCACTGAAATCCACACTCTCTTCACGCTCGGGAGTAATATTCAGCGCCGCTGAGCCCATATCATACTTCCCTGCCGCAATTCCTGCGATTATCGACTCGAAGGGAATTACCTCAATATCAAAGGAGTAGCCGTACTTCTGAGCAAAAAGCGTCAAAAGCTCCATTTCCAAACCGGTGTAGTAATTTTCGCGCTGATAGAGAAGCGGCTTGCCGTCAATTGCCATTGCAAGGCGGATGGTTCCGTTTTCACCCGAAAGCGACATATAATCGGGATGCTCATTAGGCTCTGCCGCTCCCATCCACTTTTTCTTGAGCTGCTCGACGGTTCCGTCAGCTTTTGCCTCGCTCAAAAAGCTGTTGAGTTGTTCGCGGAGGTGAGTGCTTTCGCCCTCGGGAAATACAAATCCGTTTTCCACATGGCTGACAGCTTCGTCCAGACGCTTCAACTCCACGCCTTCCCATATCAGTGCAGTCACGAAAGGAGCATCTTCAATATAGCAGTCGATCTTATCCTGCTCTACAGCAATGATCATATCTGCCATACTGTTAAAATATACTCGCTCCGCATTGGGGAAATGATGCTTTGCCGTTCCGTCATGGGACGAACCGGTAATTACACCTATTTTTGCCTGCTCAAATGTTTCACTTTCCTGAATATCATTTTTCGTGGCTGAATTGCAGCCAGCCAGAAGTCCCACTGCAATCGCCAAAATCAAGAGAACAGAAAAACTGTTTCTTATTATCTTCATTGCGTAATTTCTCCTTCGCTTTTTCACATGGAATCTGCCGTCATACATAGTCTTATTCTACTACCTTGCGTTCTCTCAATTTTCGGGCATGTCTACCGGGAAATCGAAATACGTATCAGGATAAGGCTCGTTTTCCAATGTGAAATGCCACCATTCTTCAGGCAGCGCTCTGAATCCGTTATCCACCATGGCTTTTTGCAGTATCATACGGTTATCGATCTGCTCTTGTGTAAGCGTTTCGGTATAGTCCGGATGTGACAACTCGCCGAAATAGTCAAAACCGCCACCCATATCTACCTCGCGGCCCGTCATCATGTCCACTATAGTCAAATCAACAGTGGAGCCGCGGCTGTGGCCGGACTTTGCTGCAATATATCCCTTGTCAAAGAGTTCGGACTTATCTACCTCGGGATAGAAATAAGGCTTCATCTCCGTTGCTTCAAGGTTCTCTGCCCATGCTTTAAAATGATCTACGGCTGTCTGTGGTCTATAAGCATCGTATATCTTGATTCGGTATCCCTGCTCCATAAGATCGTCACTGACATTTTTCAGCGCAGCGGCGGCTTCCTTAGTAAGATAAGCTACCGGAGCCTCGTAGGCATTGATACGCTCGCCTACAAAATTGAAAGTGGAATAATATCGAATTTCCAAAATAGCATCGGGAATAACGTCAGTTATAAGAACAAAACCGTTTTTCTCAGATTCCATCTTGCCGTTTCCCCCATTTGTATTTTTCTTAACGCAGCCAATCAGTGAGATGAGCAGCAGTACACTCAGCACGATCAAAGAGCCTTTCTTAAAAAAACTTTTTTTCATAAAAAGTACCTTTCCTCTATTGTAAATTTCTATACTTTATTACTTGACCGGTTTCGGCTCTCTTGTCATGGCATAGTGCATGACATTACTCTTAGGAACAGGTTTCTGTTCTGCCAATTTGAAATCATAGTGCTGATAAAGCGAAACGTTGCTCTCCTTATTGGTTTCCAGATAGCACACCATATTTTCATTATCACAGAACTCCAGCATAGGCCGCAGCAGCTTGGAGGCTATACCTTTTCCCTGGGCCTTGCGCGAAACAGAAAGGTTATAAAGATACCAATCCACATTGTCTGTATAAGTTTCTTTCAGCTTCATGGCAAAGGTTTCGTAAGTAAGCAATCTGCCAATGATCGCAGGGCCTGAGTGCAGGATCAAACCTACACCGCCGTTCAGCAAAAAAGGAAGGGTTTTGCTGCCATTGAACCCGAGGGGGAGCCATATTGCAAACCCGTTGAGTTCTTCGCTGTCTGCGTAGATGACAGCATCTTCTGTCATGGTCTTTAATGAAATATCCATGATGATACGAGACGCTTTGGGATCATATTTTCCGCCGCTGAACCAATTATGCAGCGGATAATCCTGATATGCATCCATGGCCACATCAGCCAGTTCTCCAAGACGCTCCTTGGGAACAATATACAATCCTGCTTTTTCCACGGCATTTTTCGCCAGCGGAACTTCAATTTTTCTTACCAACTTATCCATAAATCATTACTCCTATCAAAGCAACAACCATATCGTTGTCCTCGGAATACTTCCGTATAAATCATATTATTTATAATCCAAATATTTATCTTTATGCCGCTCATACTGCGCCCGAACTATACGACTGTCCAATCGATAATAAGGGGTCGGCCCCGTAAGTTCTGCATCGCCGATACTCATATCAGCCCTAACCGCACTGTCATAGGGTGAATTCCCCATAAAAGGAATACGCAGCTTTGCCCACCATGTCAAAAATCTTGCATGGAACTGAACTTCTGCAGCAAAAGAGAAAAACGACGCATTTCCCGTATGTGTAGCCAAAATGGCCATTCTCTCATACTCCATCAAGCTTTTGGGATCACAAATATACACTTTCTTATGGTCGCAGACTACTCTGCCTGCGGCGCTGTTATTTGCTTCGATAAACTGAGCTACTCTTCCGCGCAATCCCAGCTTTCCGAAATCAGCCTCATAACGCTTAGGCACATTTATATATCCCTCAGCGGCCAAGGAGGCAATATATTCGGTGTACAGTTCCGCTATCAAGTACGCTCCCTGTGACTCCGTACGGATAAAATACTGCTTAAGCGCGTCGCTATGCCGCTGTCCTCTATGTGCCACAACACGGTTTATCTCTTCCTCGAGTTTCTTTCTGTTGGCCTGCGTGGAGTCGCAAAGACAATCTACAAGAATTTCTTCACGCAAGGCGATAAAAGGAATTGTAACTCCCGGGGTATCGCCGTCGGCATGCAGGCCCATTTTTGCATCGCATTCCTGCTCGCGCATTTTAAAAAGGCTATACACATGGCTTTCGCCGACTGACACAGCATAGATATACCAATCATCAAAAAACAGTCTGCACTCTAACTCTTCCCCTTGATTGCCCGGGACGGTAGTAATGCCGCACTGTGCCAAAATATCCGCAATCGCCACCGATGCAGCAAAGAAACCGTCTGCAGTTCCGCATACGTCACTCTCGCTTAAACAGCAAAGCTCCATAAGTTTTCGAAAAAGCTCAGGGATATTCTTTTGTACTTTATCTGTCATATATCATCACACCCGCATGGCTTGATAATTTCAATTTTTATAACAATATATTTTATCATTGCAAAGGAGGCAAAAGAGGGGCACAAAAAGCAATATTTCCGTATAACTGTTTTTTATTTTCGCAAATAACATATATGCCACCGATTACGTCATGACACTACAAAACCACCCCGACCTCCGTTGTTGAAAGTCAGGGTGGTTTTTCTTCGGTTTTACGCGGATTATATCCGCAATATTTTATGTTTCGGACGTTAAGTCAGTTCAGCACCAAGTCGCAGAATCGATAAATTATCACTGCACTCTGGCTGCGAACAATGCCGACTGCAGGTTCCAGATATACTGTACCGTCTTTAGCGACACCCTCTATAATGCCGGTGCCGCATGCCCACTGCATTGCAGAGAATTCACTTACGTTGAAGGCATCCTCATAGCTGAGAATGTTTGTTTCTTCGCCCACGGACACATCAATACCCTTGTAGCTGCAGTAACGCCACAGAATATCGGCCAGCTGCTCACGAGTAACGGCTTCATCGGGATAGAAGTATCCCTCTTCCCCGTCCATAATGCCGTTGGCGGTTGCCCATCGGATAGCCCCGTAATGCCACTGGTTTCCATAAACATCATTGAAATCCTCGGCAACCGCTACCGTAGGCTCCCCTTCCATGCGCCACAGTATCGTGGCTACCATGGCACGGCTGGTCATCATATCGGGAGCAAAACGATCATCGGCAACACCCTGCATCAAGCCTTCCTCAATGCAGTAATGAACGCCGTCATAATACCATGCTGCATTGTTCAGGTCATCATAAGACAGAGCAGAGCACTCCTCACCTTCGGGGCAGTTATCATCGGCAAGGACATAACCGTTGGTAAATGTAATATTGGTAGTTACATCCTTATATTCTTCACCGATCACTCCGCCCAGTTTTTCTGTAACATACTGCTCAAGTGCCTCTACGTCCAGCATACCTTCGTTCTGGACGATTACAGCCTCTTCGAGCATCTTCATTCCGCTTCCATGCTCAACAAGTGCATAATTATGAGATGCTATGGTATATGTAGCGGAGAGATCAATAGGCTCATATTCACCTGTTTCTCTGTTGAGTATCTTTATATCGTATACGCGGTAAGGTCCGTCAACACAGACAAACTCTTCAAATTCATCCAGTACAACGGAAGATGCAATATCCGTGTTTACGGAAAAGGTGATGTTGGAAAGATGGGGGAAACTGCCGTTTTCCTCGGGCCACAGCATCATGGCCATCTCCATCATATCCTTAATTACCTGACCGCTAACTTCCGCAGAAACCACAGTATTGTTAAAAGGCAGAATGCTTAGGAGATCATTGAATGTAACATCGCCGATCAAAACATCTGCGCGGAGTCCGCCGCCGTTAATATATCCAATATCTGCATCCACAGCACTGCGGAAGGCTTCTGCGCACAGATCTCCCAAATTGGTTTCATTATTGCGAACCAGACGTTTTCCGTTTTCATCCTTGGTTATAAGGTTGACCTCACTAACGCCCACCTTACGCTCACCAAGTTCGGCATACTCGGTATAAATCTGTTCGATATAAGTATCAACAATAGGATCTGTATTCTGATAATCAGCAGTCTTGATCAGTTCGGTTTTGAATTCTCCATCCGCAATTGTAAGCTTGCCGATATGCTCAAACTTAGTTCCGGTGGAGCTGAGAAGAACGTCCTCGCCGGACTTGTCAGTTAATATCTTACCTTCGATCACACTATGAGAATGTGCGTCAAGTACGACGTCGAGACCGTCGAGCTTGCTGATAAGAGTCTCTATATCTTCGAGACCTTCATATTCCTCATCGTCTGCATATCCGATGTGTGAAATAGCCACAACATACTCTGCACCATCTGCCCTGGCGGCATCGATGTTTTCCTGGACTACATCATGCAGATCGTTGGGATGGAAAGTGAAGAGATATTCGCCTTCACTGTCCTTGAACTGCGCAGGAGAAGAGGAAGTGACGGTGCTGGGGGTGGTGATGCCGATATAGGCAACGTCCACATCACCGTAAGAAACTATGGTATAGGGTTCAAAATAAGACTCCGCTTCGCCGATTTTTTGGAAATTGCAGCAAACCGGCTTAGTGTTCATCATATCTACCAGCTCCGCAAGTCTCTCCATGCGGTAGTCAAACTCATGATTTCCCAGCGCCACCGCATCATAACCAACAAGGTTCATAAGATCAACAATATATTGGCCGAGAGAGATTACGCCAATGCTGGTTCCCTGAATATAGTCGCCACCGGAAACTACTCCGACATAAGCGTAGGTTTCCTGCAGTTCTTTCTTCATGGCTGAAAGCTTTGTGTAACCGTCTATGGCACAATGTACATCATTTTCATAAAGGATAATAATATCCTCCGTATTCTGCACTGCAAACGCATTTATCGGAAAAATTCCGATTACCAGCAACACACACAGAATAACTGCCGCAACGCTTTTCTTCATTCTCTACTTCCTTTCTGCAGATCAGTCTATCAGGGAGTAAAGATGCGGTTCATTTCTATAACCTGTCCGTCCTCAACGCGAATGGTGGTATTGTACGGTGTGAAGTTATAATTTTCCACCTCACCGACCAGAAAGCTACCGGGATAGAGGATAACTTCTCCCAGATCAGGATCAGCATTGTCATAGCCCATAAAGTCGACAGACACACGAATTGTAGCTTCGCCGACCTCATACCAGTTCTTAGCATCGTTGAAGCCAATTTCACAGAATATACCGCCATCTTTGGAAACAAGTTCAAAGCCACCGGCTTCCAGACCGCCATTAACCAAAACATTGCCGTTTTCTCCACGCTCTACGGAAGTTACGGTAACATCACCTGCATGAGTAACAACAATGTCGCCAACTTTCAGATTGGCAATATCCACAGCATCATACATATCGTAGGTATAGATCTTCACGTCCAGCTGCATTTTGCCGGTATCATCGACATATGCATCACCCTCGTTGAAAGAAACGGAAAGGATAGCGTCCGTCAGATTTTCCATCGTAGAATCAGGAAGAGGATATACGGTAACTGCAGGCTCTGCCTGTTCTTCTCCGCCTACAGCTTCCTGATTGTTTTCAGCACCGGTATCCGTAGATTCCGTTGCTCCGGTGGTAGCATCGGGTGTGGGATCCTGAGTTTTGCCGCAACCGGCAAGCAGAAGACAAACAACAAGAATTCCAAAGATGATCTTTTTCATAATTTACTCCTTATTTTTCAAATTATTTTACGACCCCAATAAAGAGGCACATATAAAATCCTATAACACCTGCCAGGAAAGTCGCAACGCAAATAACAGCCATCAATATATCAAGCGCTTTGATAACCTTTGCGTTTCCTACACCCAGAGTTACGAATGCCTTGCTGACCGAAACCGATACATGAGCCAGTACCGCAGCAAAGAACAGAGGGTGTATAACAGTGTGTAAGATCTTTGCATGGAAGTGATTTGCAGCTCCGCCAATATGTGCTGCCAGCAGTACTATCATTGCAATAGCGGAAACTCGCTGCACCACCGTGGCGGCATTCAACTTTGCATAAGTATTGTATTCTTGCTTCTCCTTATCTCTGTGCTGTCTTGCCATCATAACGATGCTCAAAACAGTATGGAGCGCCGCCAGCACCGTTAAAATCCAGGGCAGTGCATCAGCAGATTTTGCAACGCTCCCTCGGGACAACATCCAAACAGAATAGAAAATAGAATGATCTAAAATCAATACTGTCGTAATAAGGCTTAATATAGCATTCAGTTTTCTCATGCTTATCATTTTTCCTCCTCCATCGCCTTTTCGTCGGTATTATAGCAAACGAAAGGACACACAAAGGGGGCACAAATCAAAAGGCGTGAACCAACTTTGATTCACGCCTTCCGTTTTTTTCACTATTTTTTGTTCATTCGTTCAAGCACGCCGGCAGTATATTCACTCCAGCTGTACTGAGCCATGTATTCACCCTGCCACAAAACGCCCATGCGCTTGCCGTCGCACCAGTCATAGTAGTCGCAATCCAAATCGTCCGGCACAATGCCCAGTTTACCGCGCTGCTGCGCAATCACATTGCCACAGCCGATGGACTCCAGTGTTTCAAGCAGGTCTCTACGCAGACTCTTCATATAACTCTCGTGTCCGCCATCATCTTCGAAAATTACTGCCTGAAGTTCGGCCGAGGTACACATGGCTCCCTTTCGGTCGATAAGATATGCCAGCAGTTCCTTAGTCTTGCTGTATTTGAAGGCTATCGGCTTTCCGTCGATATAAGCTTCAAAATTTCCGAATGTCTGCACGCGCATTCGTCTCCGCTTAGGAATAGGGCGGCGCAGATCGTAAAGCTCTTTTCTAACCTTTTCCACGGTAATGGGTTTGGTCAGGTATCCGCTGGCATGGAGGTCATAGGCCTCCTTACGGTACTCTTCAAAGCCGGTTGCAAAAATGATGTTTATATCAGGGTTTTGCAGTTTCAGTTTCTCTGCCAGCTCCACTCCGCTCATTTCCGCCATTTCAACGTCCAGGAATGCGATATTGCACTCATGCTCGTACACAAACTCCAGCGCATCCTCCGGGTATTCAAAACCGCTGATCTCCGCATTCGGGGCAGCCTCGGAAATTACATCCAGCAACCCCTCCAGCGCTATTCGTTCATCGTCTACCGCTATAATTTTCATTTATCTTCCACCTTCCTTTGTGGGAATGGACACAACGGCAACCGTGCCGTTTTCGGAACTTGTTATGTTAAGACTGCCGCCTACCATACTCTGCAGACGTCTTCTGACGTTGCGGATACCTACGTGCGGCTTTCCGTCCTCCATGTAGTGATCCGGGTCAAATCCAACTCCCGTGTCGGTAACCGTGATCTGAACACAGTTATCCGTTCTGCGCGTGGAAACGGTAACACTGCCTCCACCGCGCTTTTTGGTTACACCGTGCTTCACCGCATTCTCTACCAAGGGTTCAATGGTAAGAGGAGGCACTTTGAAATCGGTTACACCAACATCATAGACCACATCCAGTTTTCCGCGGAAACGAATCTGCTCCAAAGACAGATAGGTTTGGATATGTCTGTATTCCTCGCTGAAAGGAATAGGTTCATTCTTTTCAATGGAGAGCATATTGCAGCGCAGATATTCCGCAAAGCTGCTTACTGCCTCCTGGGCCGTCTCAGGCTCTTTGCGATAAAGATGGTATATGGCATTGAGCACGTTATACAGAAAATGCGGCTTGATCTGCGAAAGCATAATGGCTATACGGCTGTCTTCCAGTTCCTTTTCCAGCGTTGCTGCACGGACAGATGCGCGGTAGTTCAATACAATAGTTCTTGCTGCCGCTACAATATGAATAACAAAGAGCACCGCAAAAACGATTTTTGAGAAGGGTGCCCTCCACACAATGTTGCCGCCCACGCCGAATATATCCAGCAGCATGGCAGCAAACAGCAAGAACGCAGAAATGGGAACCAAGCGCTTTGCATCCTTTGGTATCATTTCCAGCACGCAGAGAACCATAAAGAGGACGCAAAGAATTATTTGAGCACCCACCCAATAGGGCAAAGTATCATAGAGCGCGGTTACGCCAAACAAGGCCAGCACTATCAGCACACTGTTAAACAGCGCGCTCAGCATTACGGCGACCTTTGCAACGCTCTGCTTCTTTCCCGTCAAAGCATCCGCCAAAATGTTACACAAGAAAAAAGCTGCCAACATCATGCAAAGCTGACATATGTATGTGTTAAAAACGTTCAGCGAGCTCCAGTAAGAAACGTCTATACAGTCGAATGCTATATACCCACCCGCAAAAAGGGTAAGCAGTCCAAACTTAAAAAGCATACTGCCCACGGGAATGCGCAATATTACCGACGCGATAGCTGCACCCAGCAGTAGCATCGAGGTAACCGCAAACAGTACACCTACAATTCTGAACGGTTTGCCGTACGGATCCAGATTCAACTCCAAAATGCTCCATTCCACGGGATCCGAGCACAGCGTAGTCAGGAAATCTCTATATGCTGTTTTGTTACCGTAGACGTGAGGATTATGCAAATGTATTTCAACAATATCCTCCGTTCCGATATCCGGAACAAGCGTTCCAATCCAGGCTCGCCTACACATAGAGGCAAACACTTCAGGCTTAAAATTCTGAAACTCAAGTACATCATCCTGATAAACCGGCTGGCCGTTAACAGAGATTCGAACTCCGATGTGGTTGCTGTAAAAGTTCAGCTGCCACCCTTCTTTCATTTCCCTGAGCAAGGTACCGCGAAGGTACAAGTCTCCCTTCAACGCGGAAATATCCGACGTTTCCGTCAGTGTCTGCCAGTTTTCACCGTCATAACTATACTCGCCTATAAATTCCTGAGGCATCGGAATTGCCAGCATCGCCTGATAATTGTTTAACGTAACAAACAAGATGCAAATCACCGCTAAAATAAGCGGCAGCACTAAACCGATATATTCAAAACGCTTTTTTTCCGCTTTCATGCGTTTTCCTCCAAATAAAGATATCCCAATCAAATTTACGGACAAAATTCTTTTATATTTTTGAATTATAGCAGAGTACTTATGCGAATGCAATCGCACATCTTCCCACTTCAGGCAGATTCAACGTCCGTTAATCCTAATCCGTTTCAAAAGAAATGAGGCAGCTCCAAGGAGCCACCTCATTTCTTTATACTTTATATTTCATTGTGGAGCAAAAGATTTACGTACAGTGTTATGCTCTGGGGTCGAATGCTTTCTGTATCTGCTCCATCCAAATGTGGGCATTGCTATACAACTTTCCTTTTTTCTCTGCCGACGGGCCATAGCCGGAAGATGTGGAGCCGTGATAGAAATACTTTGCGTCGGTAGCTGAGGACGCTGCCATGAACTCCATCATATTCTTGAAACCGTCGGGATTGAATCTATCCCACATGAACAGCAGTTCGCTGGACGCAAAGTGGCTATACTCCATGGGTATGATCTGATAATTCTCAGGTGCGTCAAAAATCTTACCGGTATCCGTAAAGTCATAGATAAACTCACTTATGGACTCACCGATATCGCACATATGCTGGACAGATTCGGCACTGGCCTTGCAGGGGAACCAACTGCCGCCCAAACGCAGCACGCTCTGCAGGCGGGTAACTATCATGAAGTAGTCCATGTGTTCTTCCCACCACATCTCCAAGTCTCTCGGAATACGTGTACCCTTGGTTTCGTGCACTATGTCGAACAGTATCTTCTCTTCATACTCCCGCTCCTCAGGCGACTGTGTGGCAATATGCACGACCAGCGGCATGGGCACTGTTTTTTTGCAATATTCCCACTTTTTGAAGAAATCGTTGGCCGAATCGGTCATCATCAGCGTAAGGGGCAGATAGAAATATTTCTGTACCGTTGCGGCAATTTCAGCCTCACCCAAAGCCAGCATAGCATCACATACATCCTGGATATTCTCATAATTGAATACGTATACTCTGCTGCAATCGCCATCCATAAACATTTTATGATGTGGGCTGATACCCTCGCGGCGTATTTCAGCAGGACCTTTGCACTGGTCAAGAGCAATGGCGCACTTTGTGATTATACCAAGTTTACCGTTATTTCCGCTGTAACCTCGCACCAAACCGCGCAGGCTGGGCCCGGGACTATCTGCGCAGAACCAACCGGAGTCGGTCTGCAGCGAGCCGGTGCGCAGGATTTCGCCTTCGGGCGTAACCATTTCTACTCCCAGCAGGTAACGGCAAGGACGGGAGGCGCCGTACTGGACATGATTATCGCCGCCCGTAACGGCATAGGTTACCAGTGGAGAGCCGCCCGGGCCTACCGCAGCGGCTGCGTAGCTAAGGCCATGCTTGCGAACCTCGGGATACAGCTGCACATGGCGCACACCGGGTTCAATAATCGCATAGCGATCTTCCACGTTGATTTCCATATGGTTCATACGCTTAAGGTGCATGAACACTGTATCGGGGCCGGACGCATAAGCGCTGGGAATGCAGCCCGTTACGCAAGCAAGGTAACGCAGATCGTGGCGAAGGCAGATGCTCACTATTTCCGCGACTTCCTCAGTTGTGGCGGGACAGACTATACATTCGGCACTGGGGTGAGCCACCGGCATCTCGGGCGTTTTGGCTCGGTTGCCTGCCAAAATAAAATCTTTTCTGGTAATATAACGCTCACCTACAACGGCAGCAAGCTCCTGATATACCTGATCGGAAAAACTCATACCTGTCCCTCCTCTCTCAAATTATCTGCAAGCAGTTCGGTAAGGTCCATATACTTCAGATTATAATCATCTTTAGAATCAAGTGCCTCGCGGCAGAAAGGACAGCAGGACACGATAACTTCCGCGCCAACCGATGCGGCCTCTCTGCGACGTTCACCTGCTGTATACGCAGCGAACTCCCCGTCTATATCTGCACCCTTATGACCGCAGCACCAAGCCTCTTCATAGCTGCGCACCATTTCCTGCAGCTTTACACCCGGTATCGCGCGAAGTATCTCTCTGGGCGGTTCGTATACTCCGAACTCACCTCTGCGCCATTCTTTCTCGGGAACGTGCACGCCCCAGGACTGTATTTCGCCGTCCCAGTGGACATATTCTTCCGACAAGCGGCCCAGCATGCAGGGATCGTGATATGTTACGGTCATATCCTCACCATCATCACGAAGCAGGAGCTTGCCCTGCTGCAGCAATTCGGCAGCCACCTGCGTGATATGCAGCGTACGGAACTCGGTCTCCACAAATCTGGGATACCCACCGCGGAACGCGCCGAAGCACTCGGCGCAGGCTGTAATGATAGTCTTTACACCCTTGGCGCGGAAAGTTTCCACATTGCGCTTGATAAGCTCTTCGGCTTCTTTATGGGCACCCATGCGCCAAAGCGATGCGCCGCAGCACCATTCATCTTCATAAAGCAAACGGAACTTCACGCCGCCTGCCTTCAATATCTTTATCGCCGCCAAAATGGTTTCGGGATGGCGATATGCGCTGCATCCTGCAAACAAAACAGTATCCGCTTCCGGGTCATCCTTAAAATCTTCGGGCAGGAATGAGAAGCGCTGTTCATGAGGCAATCCATATATATTATGGGTGTTCATTACCTTCTCCAATTCGGTTTTGCGCACTTCGGGCAGATAACCCGCCTCTGCGCAATCGCGGCGAAGCTCGAGAATGGTATCCAGCACTTCCATATCGCGGACGTTCTTGCAGTTAATATCGCAGGCACCGCATGCAGTGCAGGTATAGAGCATTTCGGCAAGGTCTTCGTGGTGGCTCATCTTGCCGCTGAGTATCTCGCCCGCAATATTGAGCATACCTTGTCCGGAATAAGCATCGAACAGATAATACTCGTGGATCGGGCACATTGCAGCAAAATCCCAACCGCTCATTCTGCCGGGAAGAAGCCACTTACACTGTCCGCAGTGGTTACACGACTCTATGGTATAACGCAATTTATTCAGATCAGCCATTGTATTCCCCTCCCTTTAAAAGCAGAGCTTGCCCGGATTAAGGATACCATCGGGATCAAATATTTTTTTGATACGTTTCACGGCATCCAAAGACTGAGGCTCAGTATATACAAGTTCACTTAATCTGCCGTAGGGACGGTCAAAATAAGCGCCGATCGCCGCCAGCTCCTTGGCAAGCTCAAAGAGCGCAGCTTCGTACTTTTCAGCTTCGCCTGCATTTTCAAAGCGCAGATTGCATTCTATGCGGAAGGCTCGCCCCTGCACTTGAGGCTGAACAGATAATCCGGTCTGAGGCAGGTGCTGAGAAATATACTCTGCGATTGCAGCGGTTTTGCTGGGTGGGGCGGCCATTACCAATTCTTTTTGGGCGCCAAGTCGCAGTTTCCAGTTAGTTTCGCGGCGATCACAATCGGTAAGCATGTTCTCGATACGCTCTTCAAGATTCGGCAGCAGAGGATATTCGGTTTCGGCAACCAAACCTGCTTCTGCGCAGGCTTCACGCACATAGCGCGAGTAAATGTCCACACGCTCCTCTGGATAGCGGTCAAATCCACAAACACGGCACAGCATTACCCACGGTGCACACTGACGCAGCTTTTCCTCTTCCGCAAGATCGTTTGCAAAAGCAGCGGCAAAATTCTCACGGTTAAGAATAATGCATTCATCCGGCACTCTCTTGCGTATCAGAGCATTGGCCAGTGAGTTGAGCTGACCTACGTTATCTGCCGCGATAAAGAACAGACGGCTTGCCGAGGGCAATATCTCGGTTTTCAGCGTAGCCCACGTTACAAAGCCTATAGTGCCTTGAGCCGCGGAAAGGAAGCGCAGATAATCTATAGTTCCGGGTCCCCATGGCAGAACCTTATCCGCCTTATTCTGCTCGTATGTACCCGGGCCTGCAGCCGAACCCGTACGAAATACGTCTCCGGTTCCGAACACTGTTTCCACGGTCAGCAAAGGGTCGGGATAGTCATACTGGTACTTGGGTATCAGTATCGCTTCGCGCTCAAGGGCGCTGGTAGTTACGGATTTTCCCGCGCGGGCCAAAAATGGTAGATTTAAACGCATCCCATGCTCCGCCAGCAGAGGGATAAGAGTTCCAAAAGTAACTCCCGGCTCTACACGGACATATCTGCTGCGTCTATCGATTTTCATTATTCGGTTCATAGCGGAAAAGCAAACTGTTTCGGCATTTGCATTTTCTGAGGCGCCGTGAAAATGCGGCGGCTCGGAGCTAAGCGGAACAAGTCCTTTTCCGTTTTTTCGTGCCTCTCGGATTATCTCCTGGACCTGCGCTGTATTTTCGGGAAACAGCAAGGCAACTCCCTCCTATCGATCAATTTGTTATTCGCAAATTCTTGTAGCAAAAGCGTTATATTACGCAATCATTTGTTAACATTTTATTCCATTCAAAACAAAAACGCAAGTCCGCAACGGCTTTTATTTTGCTGCGCCATTTCAAACATAAAAAGAAACGGAGCGATCACTCTCGCTCCGTTTGTTACTCTAAACGTTTATAATTCACTCATCGCTGCGCGTCAGCAATTCTTTTCCCGAGATACCGGGCTCTGTCATGCTGTGAACATCCAGTATTAGGTTCAGTTCGTCCTCGCTTAAAATCTTTTCCTGCAAAATCAGTTCTCTTACGGGTATTTGCTCTGCTATCGCCTTCTTGGCAATCGCCGCGGCACTGGAATAACCAATATGCGGACACAGCGCGGTAACGATGCCTACGCCGGAATCCACCAGCTGCCGACATCTTTCTTCATTTGCGGTAATGCCACTCACGCAATTATCCGCAAAAGTCATTGCCGCGTTGGTCAATACGGTTATGGACTGGAAGAGGTTTTCCAAAATCACCGGCTCAAAGACATTCAGTTCCAGTTGAGCCGATTCCACAGCCATCGATATGGTTACATCATTGCCTATGATCATATACGCAACCTGGCTTACGACCTCGGGAATAACCGGGTTTATTTTGCCCGGCATGATCGATGAGCCGTTTTGCTTGGGCGGAAGGTTTATCTCTCCAAAACCCGTACGCGGGCCCGAGGCCATCAGGCGCAGGTCATTTGCGATCTTGGACAAGGAGACGGCGCAGTTTTTCAGCGCGCCGGAGATTACAGCAAAGCAGTCTATGTTCTGGGTCGAATCGATCATGTCGTCTGCCTGACGGAACGGGAATCCGCTCAAAGAAGAAAGGGTTTCGGTAATATGCTCGAAGTATGCAGAATCGGCATTCAAGCCTGTACCAATGGCAGTAGCGCCCATATTGACGGTATAGAGCTCTGCCTCCGCTTGCTCGATTCTCTTGAGATTACGCTCAACAGCGGTAGCGTAGGCAGCAAATTCCTGACCAAGGCGGATCGGTATAGCATCCTGCAAATGGGTACGACCCATTTTGATTACAGCGTCAAATTCAGCGGCTTTCTCAGCAAGCTTGTTTTTCAGATGAGCCAAAGACTGTTTCAGTTCCTGCAGCAGCACCAGGGTGGTCATCTTGCCTGCTGTGGGAACCACATCGTTTGTGGACTGACCGCAGTTTACGTGATCGTTCGGATGAACGATGGAATAGTCGCCAAGTTCACCGCCAAGGAGCTCTATGGCAACGTTGGCTATTACCTCGTTAGCGTTCATATTGGTAGAAGTACCGGCACCGCCTTGAATAGGATCCACAATGAACTGATCGTGGAATTTCCCTTCGATCAAGAGATCGCAGGCCTTGGCAATAGCATCCGCGATGCGCGTATCGAGCACCCCCGCCCTTGCATTAGTAATGGCACATGCTTTTTTAAGCAGGGCAAGGCTTTTGATCAGTTCTGCGTGCAGCTTTGTGCCGCTGATAGAAAAATTTTCTACAGCACGCAGGGAGTGGACACCGTAATAGGCATCTTTGGGAATTTCTTTTGTTCCGACGGAATCGGATTCATATCTAAACGCTGATTTATCCATCAAGTGTGTCATATAAAAATCTCCATGAGTTTTTTTGCAGAATAGCCTGCTCTGCTGCGAATGCATACCATTCTACCCAATTTAATCTGTCGCTAACAGCGCATACTCATAGGTTACTACATAAAAGGATGCAGAAAAGAGGCACTCAAAAAGAAACGGCGCGACCGAAGTCACGCCGTTTTTAATATTCATTTTATGAGGCCACATGCGAATGAGTTTATTATTGCTTATTCAACCTCAACGCCTGCTTCGACCAGCTTGCTCATGGCAGCCTTATCGCCGACTATGGTAACGTTGGGGTGCAGCTGCAGAACGGATGCGGGAACGTCGGTGGTAACGGGGCCGGTGAATGCGCGGCAGACGATGTCAGCCTTAGCTTCGCCGTTTACTACCATCAAGATGCTGCGAGCTTGCATAATATTCTTAATGCCCATGGTGAATGCACGGCGGGGCACCTCGTCGGCAGACTCAAAGAAACGCTTATTGGCTTCGATGGTGCTCTCGGTCAGGTCAACGGTATGGGTTTCCAATTCGAAACCGTTGCCGGGCTCGTTGAAGGCGATGTGGCCGTTATGACCCAGACCCAGCAGCTGCAGGTCGATACCGCCAAGGTCACGGATGACCTTATTGTATCTTGCGCACTCAGCTTCGGGATCGGCAGCAAGACCGTTGGGTACGTTGGTGTTCTCTCGCTCGATGTCTACGTGGTCAAAGAGGTTAGTCTGCATGAAATAGCGATAGCTCTGCTCATGCTCTCCCGCAAGGCCTACGTACTCGTCAAGGTTTACGCTATGTACCTTTGCAAAGGACAGTTCGCCCTTATTATACCACTCTACAAGCTGCTTATATGTTCCTACGGGAGTGGAGCCGGTTGCAAGACCCAGCACACAATCGGACTTGGACTTGACCTGCTCTGCGATTATTTCAGCGGCCTTGCGGCTCATTGCTTCGTAATTTTCTGCCTGATAAAACTTCATTTTCCTGCCTCCTTAAACTGCGTGGCCCTTATCCTTGATAACGTCCACAACGGACTGCGCCAGCTCGCGGCACAGTGCCTCACTCTCAGCCTCTACCATGACACGAACTACAGGCTCGGTGCCGGACTCGCGGACAAGGATACGACCCGTATCGCCAAGCTTGTCGGCAACTGCCTTTACGGCTGCCTGCACATTGGGATCTGCTTGAGCGGTCTTCTTATCGGTAACGCGAACGTTGATAAGGACCTGAGGATAGACGGTTACGGGCTCGGCCAGTCTCTTCAAGGACTGCTTCTTGGCAAGCATAACCTCCATGACCTTCAGGGAGGTCAGGATGCCGTCGCCGGTGCGGGCATACTTGGAGAAGATGATATGACCCGACTGCTCGCCGCCGATACGGTCTCCGCATTCAACCATGCGCTCGTAAACGTACTTATCGCCTACAGCGGTCTTGGCGTAGTCAATGCCGATTTCGTCAAATGCCTTATACAGGCCGAAATTGGACATGATAGTGGTAACAACGGTGTTGTTGGCCAGTTCGCCGCGCTCCTTAAGGTAACGTCCGTATATGTAAAGGATCTTATCGCCGTCAACCAGCTCGCCGTTTTCGTCAACAGCAAGGCAACGGTCAGCGTCGCCGTCAAAGGCAAAGCCTACGTCCATACCGTTTTCTTTTACATACTTCTGCAGACCCTCAATATGGGTGGAACCTGCATTGGTATTGATATTAAGTCCGTCGGGAGCATCGTTGATAACGTGTACATCTGCGCCCAGGGCCTTGAATACGCTGGGAGCAATGCTCCATGCGCTGCCGTTTGCGCAGTCAAGGGCGACCTTCATGCCCTTGAAGGAGTACATTGCAAGAGAAACAAGGTAGCCTATATAACGGTTGCGGCCTGCGCTGTAATCAATGACCGCGCCTACGTGCTCTTCAGTTGCAAGGGGCAGTTCTTTCCAGGGGCGGCCGTCCATTTCCAGCTTGCCGTCCAGGTAATCCTCCACCAGATTTATGGTGGCATCGTCCATCTTCTCGCCTTCACGGTTAAGCAGCTTGATGCCGTTATCGTAATAGGGATTATGAGATGCAGAGATCATAACGCCGCAGTCGAATCCTTCGGTGCGGGTAACGTAGGATACGGAAGGAGTTGTGGTAACGTGCAGCAGATATACATCTGCGCCGGAGGCTGCCATACCTGCGCTGAGCGCATATTCCAGCATGTAGCTGGAGCGGCGGGTATCCTTACCTACTACTATTCTCGCCTTTTCCGCGCGGCCGTAATACCAGCCGAGGAAGCGGCCTACTTCAAAGGCATGCATTGCAGTCAGATTATCGTTGGCCTTGCCGCGAAATCCGTCTGTTCCAAAATATCTGCCCATAATTAATCCTCCTTAGCGACAACTACGCCGCCGGTCTTCCAAATACTTTTCTCGGGCACAACACCGCGCACACAGGACACGGGATAAATGTTGGAGTTTCTTCCGATAACACTGCCGGGATTGAGCACGCTGTTGCAGCCGACTTCAACATTGTCTCCGAGAATTGCGCCAAACTTCTTGCGTCCGGTTTCGATGCGCTCATTGCCGTCTTTTACAACTACAAGAGTTTTATCGGACTTTACGTTAGAGGTGACGGAACCTGCACCCATGTGGCTCTTATATCCCAGAATGGAGTCGCCCACATAGTTATAATGCGGAACCTGCACGTTGTCAAACAAAATTACGTTTTTCAGCTCTACGCTGTTTCCCACTACGCACTTGGTTCCCACAAGCGCGCTGCCGCGTACGAAAGCACAGTGACGAACTTCCGTTTCGGGGCCGATAATGCAGGGTGCGCCCAAGAATGCCGTAGGCGCGACCTCAGCGGTTTTATGTACCCAAACGGTGGGCGAAACTTCAGTATATTCATCTTCGGATAACGCAGGGCCAAAGGTCAGTATCAGCTCCTTGATACCGTCCAATGCCTGCCAGGGGTATTCAAAATTCTTCAAATAATCTCCCGCAAGAGTGTGGGAAAGATCCAGCAGATCCAAGGTTTTAATAGCCATCAAATTTTCCTCATAAAATTATGTGTTAAGCCAAATATTACCACTGCGCAGCTATATATAGTAGTCAGCGCACATTAAAGCTGCTTCTACATACCATGTGCCGATGTAATTATAAACTCATCAAGTCCTATATGCAAGTATTTAAGTGCGATATAAGGGGGCACTTAAAAAGTTTTTTACGCTTTACCGCAAAAAGGCCGAGGATATTCCTCAGCCTTTTTCTCGAGTTTATTATATTTTCTTTTTGCGGTATTATATATCGTTTTCTCTCTCCTGCTTCATTCGGCGGAAGTAGGAACTCATTTCATCTGCCAGACCCGAAAGACGGTTGAGAAGCTTGGAATAGTCGCGCAGCATTTCGTCATCCTCGGCATCTTTATAGACGATATCGTGGTCCACCTCTCCCCAGCCCTCCTCAAACAAGGTTCGGCCCTGAAGCTCGATATACTGACCCTTGTACTTGATGATGTAATGCAGGGAGCGGTAAATACCGTCCGAGATTATTTCAAGTTCGTCGCTGTCATATATTTTAGTGTCGCCGGTTCTCTTATATGCTCTCGGACACTCCGCCATATAATAGTTATCGGGATTTTCGTCAAAGTCCGCCAATCTGTCCTTGATGTACCGCTTGGGATCGTTTACAAAGCAGTAAGTAAGATACTGGTGGAAGCGTTTCCAATCCTCGCGGTAGAGGAAGAACACGCGGATGCCGATAAGGTCGGTTACAAACTTATAGTAATTCGTATGGTCCATCGGGGCAAACTTTTCCGGATTTTCCTTCTTTTTGCGTACAACTTTCTCCAGCAGATGCTCTACGCTCTTGGTGCGGTATCGGTACGAGTGAATACCCGCGTTTTCAATATCGTACAGATAATCATCTATAAAGGACTTGCCGATTTCCCTGAGACTGCCTTCAAGCTTATGGTACTCTTCCTCGATAAGAGTCAGCTCTTCCCATGATATATCCGCTTCGGCCAGATCATTGTCCGACAAACCGTATGTTTTAAAAAAGTCTTGCTTATCCAATAAGTTTCACCCTCCACTCCGCTTCTTTGAAGCCTACAAGTACAAAACCCTCACCAACAGCGATGGGGCGCTTTACCAGCATTCCGTCTGTCGCAAGCAGCGCCAGCATTTCGTCATCGCTCATAGCGGGCAGCTTATCTTTCAGTTCCATCGACTTATAAAGCAGGCCGCTGGTATTGAAAAATTTCTTCAAAGGCAGGCCGCTCACTTTATACCATTCCGTCAGTTCCTCAACGGTGGGATTCTCGTTTTTTATATCGCGGAATTCATATTCGATATTGTTCTCATCCAGCCATTTGCGCGCCTTTTGGCAGGTAGTGCACTTGGCGTAACAGATAAATTTAAGCATCAACTTACCCCCTATTTATCAAAGGTTGCCGCAACCTCGGCTATATACTGAGCCGCCGACAAACGCTGCGGGCAAAGATCATCGCAGGTACGGCAGCCGATACACTCCGACGCTTTTTTATATTTTTTCGCCAGAGCGTCATAGGCCGGCTGTATTTTCCAATCTTCATTTCTATTGCGCCTATACTCGTTATACAGCGCAAAATATTCGGGTATGGGAATATCCCGCGGGCAGCCGCCAACGCAGTAGGAACAGCCCGTGCAGGCAACCGCCGTATCTTTTCGTATAATGCGGGCGCAACGCTCCAGCGTTTCCCTTTCGCCCTCCGTAAGAGGCTCAAGAGGCCGCATATTTTCCTCTATCTGCTCTATTGCACCCATGCCGCTGAGCATAACTTCCACCTGCTCAAGTCCCGCCGCAAAACGCACCGCCCAGCGGGCCATGCTGTCATCGGGGCGAAGCTCACGCAGAATATTTTCCGCTTTTTCCGGCAGTTTTGCAAGGGTGCCGCCTTTCACAGGCTCCATGACCATTATCTGTTTGGCGTGCTTCACCGCAACGTCATAGCACTCGGCAGCGCGAATGGCTTTGCTGTTCCAATCAAGATAATTTATCTGCAGCAGCACAACGTCCACTTCGGGATGTTCTGTAAGTATTTTGTCCAGCAGCTGCGGCGTATCGTGGTAAGAAAAGCCTATTCTGCCCGCTTTGCCTTCGGCCTTCAGTTCCCGCAGCAAACGGAATTGTCCGTTTTCCCGGGCGATTTGATAATTCTCTTCGTTGAGGCCGTGGAGAAGGTATATATCGAAATAATCCACTCCGCAGCGCTGCAGCTGCCTTTCAAAGCAGGCACGGCATTCCTCATAGGACGTAAACTTGAAGCCCGGCAGCTTATCGGAAAGGACAAAGCTGCTGCGCTCATGGCGCTCTGTCAGCGATTTGCGAATAGCCTCTTCGCTCAATTCGTCCAAATACGTATAAGCCGTATCGAAGTATCTGCCGCCCAGCTCAAGGAAACGGTCTACCATCGGGTTCAGCCGCTCATAGTCTATAGTTTTATCTTCATTTTGGGGCAGGCGCAAAAAACCGAAGCCTATTTCGTTCACGGCATTCACCTCGAATCAATCATTATTTTCCAAAGTTCGCCACAGTATCTATGAGTGCGCGCGCATTCCCGTAAGTTGCGCCCATGGGCATTCCGCCGCCTGCGCTGACTATAAGGCCGCGGAAATCGCCGCCGTTGGCTGCCATATAGTCGGCTATGACCGCCTTGGTCTGCTCGCTGACCGTTTCGGGAGTTTCTTTCGCCATGGACATTGGCGGCACGTTGCCCAGCAGGGCCACGCTCTTCCCTGCTTTCCTGCGTATATCGCCGATATTCTTTTTATGGGTAAAATTAAAAATATCGACGCCAAGATCTTCAAGATAAGGAACGCATACGTCATTATCCGTATCGTTATGGAAAAGGTGCATGGTGCCGGCAAAGGTATCGAAAATATCTTTCAAATACGGGTGGGCAAACTCTCGGTAATCTTCGTCATTAAGGAACCCCGTGATGTCGTCAAGCACAAGGATGCCTTTTGCGTTTTTCACGTTCTCCAGCTGAGCCTCCAGCCAGTTTTTGCACAGCGCAGTGGTGCACTTCAATATTTTATGCACACTGTCGCCGTCTTCCTTTATACCCACAAGCAGTTCGGTAAGCTCCATCAGGTGGGAGGCTATGGTGAGGGGGCCGCGGGTGCTGACGATATATATATCCTCTCCCCTCTCCTGAATACGCGGCTGCATATACCGCTGAAGATTCAGCAGCAGCGGCATCAGGCCGTTCTTGCGGGGATCGGGCACCTGCAGCGCTGAAATGGCAGCTGTATCCTCAATACCGCCAAGAATATGGTGCACCGCAGGCAGGTTGTCCTCATAGAAATCCAGCTTGCAGCCGAAGCCTGAGGACTCCGTTGCCATACCGTATTCGCACCACCAGTCGGGAATATAAATAACCTCGGGAAAGTCATTTTTTATTTTGCAGTATGCGTCGAACCACACTTCGGGTCGGGCATAGAAATCAATATTATTCACACCGCAGTATCCGGGCATCCAGGGACTGTCCACAATAAGTCCTACGGGCAAGTCCGTATTGGTGCGGCTGACTACCGATTCAAGCATATTCCACTGTTCGCGGGTCATGACAGAGCTTCCCTTCTTTTGCAGAATTCATCAAGTATTGCCAGCAGATCAGACGGCAGACGGCTTCTGCATTCTTCTTTCAGTTCTTCGGGCACGCCGTAAAAGCCCTCGGCCATGCCGCCCGCGATGCAAGTGAGAGTATCGCAGTCGCCTCCCAGAGAAACGGCTGTACGAATAACATCCTCAAAGCTTTCGCCTTCAAGGAATGCCGTGATAGCCTCTGGAACTGTTTCCTGACAGCTTTCCTTGTGGCGGTATGTGGGCCGTATTTCATCGCAGGTGCGGCTAAGGTCATAGCCGAAGTTCTCTTCAATATACGCCTTTATCTCGGCCTTACTGCTGCCGCTGCGCGCCATAAATATGGCGGCTGCGGTGGCCTCCGCGCCCTTTATACCCTCGGGATGATTATGGGTAACATCGGCCGACAGGCGGGCAGCGCGGCGCACGGAGTCTATATCGTCAAACAGCCATGCGGCAGAGGAAACGCGCATGGCAGAGCCGTTTCCGTAGCTGTAATAGGGTTCGCTGAAGCGGCGGAAAAGCCATATGCGAAAACGTCCGCCATAACCCGCGTTGGGGTAACGGTTGCCTATATCATGCATAGCGGCAACTATACTTCCGCGAATTGTATCATCATCCGCACCCTCGGGGGCATCCATGAAACCCTTGGCAACAGCAAGAGTCATCACCGAATCATCGGTAATGGTGGAATACTTTGAAAACAGAGGAAACTCCTTGGTTTTGATATTGTAGGTGTCAAATTCGTAAGGGCTTCCGATTATATCGCCCAGTATTGCTCCAAACATGATATTACCTCGCTTTCATTCTTATTTTATCAGTGGTTTCACTATTCTTCAAGCAGATATTTCAAACTGCGCTCGGGAGCATCGAGAAAATTTTTCATGGTTTGAAAATGCTCCGTTTCCTCATAGCTCACCGACTTTATGCCGCGGCTGCCTATTTCGTATATTTCCGCTCCCGGCAGGGTCATCAGCATAGGCGAATGGGTGGAAATGATGAACTGTGAATTATGCTTCACAAGCTCATTTATCCGCGCCATAAGCGTCATGACACGCATGGGCGACAGAGCCGCCTCGGGCTCGTCCAATATGTAAACGCCGTTGCCGCCGAAGCGGTTTTCCACCAGCGCCATAAAGCTTTCACCGTGGCTCTGCTCATGGAGAGATACCCCGCCGTAGCTGTCGATTATGGGTGGGCCGAATCCGGGCACGCTGTCCAGCTCATCTATATTGGTGGCCACATTATAGAAGCTTTCGGCACGCAGGAAAAATCCGTCCTTGGGGTATTTAAGTCCCTTTACCACAGACAGATACTCATATAGTGACGAATGGGTATTCTCGGTGGAAAATTGAAAATTTCTCGTGCCGCCCTCGGCATTGAAGCCCATGGCAACAGCCAGCGCCTCCACAAGAGTTGACTTACCTACTCCGTTCTCCCCCACCAGAAAGGTTACGGGTTTATTGAAGCGCAGCTCACCCATTTTCGCCAGATGCCGCACCACCGGCAATGTGCTGACATAATCCCTCGGCGGCGGCATATCCGCCAAGCGTATGCTGCGTATATATAATTTCCCAAAAATATCCGCCATTGTAATTCCCCCTTTATATCATTGTAGCACAGGCAATGTACCATTTAACGGACAGCATATCGCTATTGCACCCGCAAAAAATATATGGTATCTTAATATCATAGAAATATTTTTGGAGGTGTACTTATGTGGAATATCCCTTATGTAATTGACCTTGACGATCACGAGGGCAGCGGCATAAAGACCTTTACCCGTTATCATGCCAACGGCGAGCGCGAAGAGGAAATGAGCGCCGTACTTGACGGTGAAGGCCCTCACGGTCTTTATAACATTACCGACACGGTAATGTGCAAGATGCCTACGGGCGTTACTCCCGAAGAAGCATCCAAAATGGCACACACCCACAAAATAGGCTGGGAGCTTTTCTTCGTTGACAGCGGCTCCATGTACCTCTACACCGACGGCAGACGCTGCCTCATCAAGGAGGGCGACATAGTTAATCTGCAGCCCTATCAGATGCACTCCATGGCTTCTATTGAAGACGTAAAGTGGCGCGGCTTCTTCCACGATCTTGACTCCTTTAACGATTCCATCGCCGTCAACTTCGCAGCCGACCTCTTCCCCGGCGCAAAGGAAGACCCCGAATTCAACAAAGCTAAGGGCGCACGCGACTATCTCAAGCACGAGCAGCCCGTATTTACCGACGTTCCCGTTGAGACCGTCAATGCCGTAAAGCATCCCGACCGTCCTCTCTTCAAGTATGAGTTCGACGGCGTTACCGCAAAGGTGATCGTTCCCCGCTATGAAAACGGCGGCGTTACCGAGCTGGTACTGGCAGAGATGAAAAAGGGCGCCAAGATCGAGTGGGGCTACCACACCTACCGCGAGCAGTACTATGTCCGCAAAGGTAAGGTTCGCGTAGATATGGGCGAAGTAAGCTTCACCGCACACAAGGCCTGCGTTATCAACATTCCCAAGCTGGCCCCCTTCTCCATCACCGCTCTTGAAGATGCCGAGGTTTACGATGTAGGCGGCCAGACCCACTGGTTCTCCTTCCTGCTGGACTACGCTTCCCTCGCCACCTTCACTCCCGAGCGCTTCAACGATCCCGCAGAGATCGCCGCGCTTAAGGAAAAGTTCAACATCCCCGTAAAGGCCATCACCACCGGCAACGAATAATCTCACATTCTCCCGTCCCGCTCCTGCTTTTTGAGCAGGGGCGGGATTTTTCTTTATAATCGCTGCAGAATTTGAATTTTTTTCTTTTCTTTTTGCCTGCATTGGTATATAATATTCAAATCCAATAAAAGAGGAGAAATACGTATGGATATCGAAAAGAATGAATACGAATATAAAAACTTTATCCACGATTTCATAGACGAGGATATAGCAGCCGGCGGTCAGTATGAGGGTATGGAAGTACACACCCGTTTCCCGCCCGAACCCAACGGCTATCTGCATATAGGTCACTGCAAGGCTCTGTGCATCGACTTCGGTACCGCCGAAAAGTACGGCGGCAAGTGCAACCTGCGCTTTGACGATACCAACCCCGCCAAGGAAGACACCGAGTTCGTCGATGCCATTCAGGAAGACATCAAGTGGCTGGGCTTTGATTGGGAAGACCGCATGTACTACGGCTCCGACTATTTCCCCCAGACCTACGAATTCGCCGTTGAACTTATCAAGAAGGGTCTTGCCTACGTTTGCGAGCTGACTCCCGATCAGTTCAAGGAATACCGCGGCGACATCGGCACTCCTGCCCGCAGCCCCTACCGCGACCGTCCCATCGAAGAGAGCCTTGAGCTTTTCGAAAAGATGAAGAACGGCGAAGTCGAAGAGGGCAAGATGACTCTCCGCGCCAAGATCGACCTTGCAAGCGGTAACTTCAACATGCGCGACCCCGTTCTCTACCGCATCCGCTTCATCGAGCATCACAGACAGGGCACCAAGTGGTGCGTATTCCCCATGTACGACTTTGCTCACCCCATTCAGGACGCGCTTGAGGGCATCACTCATTCTCTCTGCTCCCTGGAGTACGAGTCACACCGTCCCCTTTACGAGTGGGTCGTAAACAACGTAAGCATCCCCTACCACAAGCCCAGACAGATAGAGTTCGCACGTCTTAACATCGACCACACCGTAATGAGCAAGCGCAAGCTCCGCGCCCTCGTAGAAAACGGTCTCGTTGTTGGCTGGGACGATCCCCGTATGCCCACTCTCTGCGGTCTGCGCAGACGTGGCTACACTCCCGCATCCATCCGTAATTTTGCCAACCGCATCGGCGTTGCAAAGGCTGACTCCACCGTCGAGTACGCTTTCCTTGAGCACTGCCTGCGCGAGGATCTCAATATGACCGCCCAGCGCGCCATGGTAGTACAGCGTCCTCTTAAGCTGACCATCACCAATTATCCCGAGGATAAGAAGGAAACCGTCAGCGTTGAGAATAACCCCAACGATCCCGAGGCAGGCAACCGCGAGGTTCCCTTCTCCCGTACCGTATACATCGAGGCTGACGACTTCATGGAGACTCCCATCCCCAAGTACAAGCGTCTGTTCCCCGGTGGCCCCGAGTGCCGCCTGAAGGGCGCATACCTCATCACCTGCACCGGCTGCGTTAAGGATGACGAGGGCAACGTTATCGAAGTTCTCTGCGAGTACGATCCCGACAGCCGCGGCGGCGATCCCGCCGACGGACGCAAGGTCAAGGGTGCAACTATCCACTGGGTAGACTGCGACACCGCTGTTGACTGCGAGATCCGCCTCTACGATAACCTCTTCACCGACGCTGATCCCGACGGCGCAGACAAGAACTTCCTTGACTTCCTCAATCCCAACTCTCTCGAAGTTCTCAAGGGCTGTAAGGCCGAGAGCATGCTGGCAACCGCCGAGGCTCCCGCTCACTATCAGTTCCTTCGCGTCGGCTATTTCTGCGTTGACAATAAGGACTCCGCTCCCGACCATCTCGTCTTCAACCGCGCAGTTGCGCTGAAGGCCAGCTTCAAGTAAAAACACATACTACATCCTCCCAAACATTGGGAGGATGTTTATTTTTCATCGTTTTATATATATGTGCTTACATATATCGCTTTATAAATAAGCACTTTACTTATTGCATAAATCACCCGCTTGTGCTATCATGGGTATATTGAAAAAATAAGCAAAGGAAGTGTATGCGAAAATGAAAGAAGGTTCCGGAGCCGGTGCAGCCACCGGCAAGAAGCCCGGAATAAAGGGCGTTACCACAACGCTGGACTTTATTGATTTCGGCAGTGAAAATTACTACGAAGAAGACAAAGCCAAAACCAGAGCGGAGCGCAAGAAGCTCCC